>JAMOQA010000330.1 GCA_027064265.1 Acidobacteriota bacterium | reverse complement strand
CTGACCGGTGCGTTCGTGGTGACAAGGGCCCTCCTCCCGGGTATGATCCGGGCCCGTTACGGACGGATCGTGGCGATCACGAGCGTCGTCGGACGGATGGGGAACGCCGGCCAGGCGAACTACGCGGCGAGCAAGGCCGGCATCATCGGGTTCATCCGGTCCCTGGCGCGGGAGGTCGCCTCGCGGAACATCACCGCCAACGCGGTGGCTCCCGGGTTCATCGACACCGACATGACCCGGGCGCTGCCGGAGGCGGCACGGGAGAAGCTGCTGGGGCTCGTGCCCCTGGGCAGGCTGGGAACACCGGAGGACATCGCCGGGACCGTCGCCTTCCTCCTCTCGGATGCGGCGTCGTACGTGACGGGCGAGGTCCTCGACGTGAACGGAGGCATGGACATGTAACCGGCGGGCGCCGGGCGCCCGCGAAGGAGGTTCCGATCGATGCCGAGCAGGGACGAGATCAAGCAGAAGGTGATCGAGGTCGTGGCGGAGCGCCTGAAGACCGACCCGGCGAACCTGTCCGAGGAGAAGTCGTTCGACGAGCTGGGCGCCGATTCCCTGGAGATCGTCGAGCTGGTGATGACCCTCGAGGAGGAGTTCGGCATCGAGATCCAGGAGCAGGACGCCGACAACATCCGCACCGTCGGCGACGCGATCAACTTCATCGAGAAGAGCCTCGGCTGAGGCCGCTCGCGGGGAGATCCGCATGGGAGCGACGCGCCGCGTCCTCGTGACCGGGGTCGCCGCGATCGGGCCGGTGGGCCTCGACGCGGAGAGCTGCTTCGCCGCCCTCCTCGAGGGGCGCTCGGGGATCGGGCCGATCACCCAGTTCGACGCCTCGAAGTTCTCGTCGCGCATCGCGGGCGAGGTGCGGGGCTTCGAGCCGGAGAAGTGGCTCGACCCGAAGGACGTGCGCAAGACCGACCGGTTCATCCACTTCGCGGTCGCGGCGGCGCGGATGGCGATCGAGTCCGCCGGCCTCGACCTCGAGAAGATCGACCGGGACCGGGCCGGGGTCGTGATCGGCTCCGGGATCGGCGGCCTGCGCCTGCTCGAGGAGCAGCACAAGGTGTTCCTCGAGCGGGGGCCCCGGCGGATCTCCCCCTTCCTGATCCCCGGCATGATCATCAACCTGGCCGGGGGAATGGTCTCCATGATGTTCGGCCTGCGCGGGCCGAACTCCGCCACGGTGACCGCCTGCGCGACGGGCAACCACGCGATCGGCGACGCCCTGCGGATCCTCCAGCACGGGGACGCCGACGTCATGATCGCCGGGGGGACCGAGGCGGTGATCTGCCCGATGGCGGTCGGCGGCTTCTGCTCGATGCGCGCCCTTTCCACCCGGAACGACGAACCGGAGCGTGCTTCCCGCCCGTTCGACCGGGACCGGGACGGGTTCGTCATGGGCGAGGGGTGCGGGCTCCTGGTCCTCGAGACGGAGGAGCACGCGCGGAAGCGGGGAGCGAAGCCGCTCGCCGAGCTGGCCGGCTTCGGGATGAGCGCGGACGCGTACCACATGTCGGCGCCGGATCCTTCCGGGGACGGCATGAAGCGGGTGATGCGCGCCGCCCTCGCCGACGCCGGGCTCTCCCCGGCCGACGTCGACTACGTCAACGCGCACGGCACCTCGACGCCGGCGGGCGACGTGGTCGAGGCGGGGGCGATCCGCGAGGTGTTCGGGGCGGAGGCGGACCGGGTCATGGTCTCCTCGACCAAGTCGATGGTCGGGCACCTGCTCGGCGCCGCCGGCGGGTTCGAGGCGGTGGTGACCGTGCTGTCCGTGGCCCGCGGGCTCGTCCACCCGACGGTCAACGTCGAGAACCAGGACCCGAAGGTGCAGCTCGACGTCGTGCGCGAGGGCGCCCGCGAGGTGCCGATCCGCGCGGCCCTCTCGAACTCGTTCGGTTTCGGCGGCACCAACGCCTGCCTCGTCTTCCGCCGCGCCTGATCCGCGCCGTCGTTGCGCTCGACCCGCAGGGGTCCAGCGTGCTGGACCCGGGCCGCGCGGAGGGCGGCGGTGGTTGGTGCCGCTGCGCGGCACACGGGCGCAGCACGCTGCGCCCCTGCGCATGGAGGACGGGGAAACGGGAACGGGGCG
>JAMOQA010000329.1 GCA_027064265.1 Acidobacteriota bacterium | reverse complement strand
GCGACGACGTCCCGGTCGGTTCCCCGCCAGGCGGACGGGGGAACGAGGCTGCCGGGGCTCTCCGCGGGAAGGTCGATCCCGGTGCGCTGGCCGAACCCGAGGCGGCGGAGTCCCCGCCAGAGCACGCCGGGGTCCACCCGCCGCGCGAACTTCGCGATACCGATGTTGCTGGAGACCTCGATCACCTGGCGCAACGTCAGGCGGGCCCACGGATGATGGTCGTGGAGGAAGCGCCTGCCGACCCGCCAGCGTCCCCCCTCGCAGTCGACGGTGTCCTTCTCCCGGACCACGCCCGCCGCGAGGAGCACCGCCGCGGTCATCGGCTTCATCACCGACCCGGGCTCGTAGGGACGTTCGATCACCGCGTTCCGATGGGCCTCGGCGGGGGACTTCCAGAAGCGGTTCGGGTCGAACGCGGGCCGGGAGGCGAGGGCGAGCACGTCGCCCGTCCAGGGATCGAGGACGACTCCCCGGGCACCCCGGGCCCCGTGCTCCCGGATCGCGTCGTCCAGCGCTTCCTCGAGGGTTTCCTGGATCCTGGTGTCGAGGGTCAGCATCAGGGCGGATGGCGGGCGGGTGGTCCCCTCGCGCTCCTCGAGGATCGGCTGGTGCCGGCAGACCCGCAGGCGTCGCAGGGTGGTCCCGCGGGAGCGAAGGAAGTCCCCGTAGCGCTGCTCGACGCCCTCCGCGCTGCGTCCGTCCAGGGTGACGAACCCGAGGACGTGGGCCGCGAGACTGCCGTGGGGGTACCTGCGGGCGAACCCGCGGGCCCAGTGAATCGCGTCCCGCGGTACCAGTCCCCGTTCCACGAGCCGCTCCACCCGCTCGACGCAGCGGCCGTCGCAGTGCCGGGTGGCGAGGCGCCATGCGGCCCGGGCGTGCCGTACCAGGTGCCCGGTCCGGCACCCGGCCGCCCGCTCGAGGGCGGCGAGCCCCCGGGGAGAGATCTTCACCGGTTCGACGTCGAGCACCCGGTCCGGGACGCTGACCGCGAGGACCCGCCCCCGCCGATCCACGATCGTCCCGCGGGGGCCCGGGATCTCCACCCGCTCCTCGGCCAGGGAGCGGGCCCGGGCCAGCCAGGCGTCGTGCTCCCGCACCTGGAGTTCCACCAGGCGGGTCGTGACGGCCAGCCCCGCCACGAGGAGCAGGCCCAGGACGATCCGTTCCCTCCGCTTCCGCGCCCGGTCGTTCATCGCGGCCTCCGGGGAAGCCGGCGGGGGATCGCGGCCGGGTCCGGGGGCACGAGGCCGAGCCGCCGCCCCTCGTCCCGGAGCCGGCGTGGATCGAGCAGGCGCGCCCGCTCCGCCTCGAGGAGGAGGGTGCGATGCGTCTCCCGGGTCAGCTCCCGGTCGAGGCGGGTGATCCGCCAGCGGGCGACCACCGCGGGGACCTGGAGCGCGACCAGCAGGAGGACGGGAAGGAGGAGGAACCCGAGCCACCCGGCGAACGCGAGCACGCGGGCGAGGACCGCCGGCCGCGGCGTCGCCAGGGGTGGGCGGTTCAGGACGCCGGCCGGGAGGCTCATCGCCGCACCCCCCACCGGAGCCGGGCCGACCGGGCCCGGGGATTGGCCACGATCTCCTCGTCCGAGGGGCGGCGGGCCCGCCGCTCGCGGAGCTCCAGCCACTCCCGGGCCCCGCAGGTGCAGGGATCGCCCCGCCGGCAGCGACAGGGCTCCGCCAGCGCCCGCAGCGTCCGCTTGACCACCCGGTCCTCGAGGCTGTGATAGGAGAGGACCGCGATCCGCCCGCCGGGCGCCAGCATCCCGACGAGCCCTTCGAGCGCCCGGTCCATGCCGGAAAGCTCCCGGTTGACCGCGATGCGCAGGGCCTGGAAGACCCGGGTCGCCGGGTCGATCCGTCCCGCCCGGCGCGTGCCCAGGGTCTCGCGCACCAGCCGCGCCAGGTCTCCCGTGGTCTCGATCGGGTCCCGGCGACGAGCCTCCACGATCCGGTGGGCGAGACGCCGCGCGGCCCGTTCCTCGCCGTACTCCAGGAAGATCCGGGCCAGCTCGGGTTCCGGGGTCCGCCGCAGGAGTTCCGCCGCCGTCGGCCCGGGAGACGTGCGATCGAAGCGCATGTCGAGGGGGGCGTCGTGGCGGAAGGAGAACCCCCTTCCCGGATCGTCGACCTGGTGGGTTCCGATCCCGAGGTCGAGAAGGATGGCGTCCGGGGTTCCCTCGCCGGCGTCCTCCAGGATCCCCGGGGCCTTCCGCCAGTCACCGTGGAGCAGTCGGACCCGCCCGGAGAACGGGGCCAGCCGTTCCCGGGCACGGGCAAGGGCCTCGGGGTCGCGGTCGAGGCCGATCACCCGGCCGTCCGGCGCGGTCGCCTCGAGCCAGGCGAGGGCATGTCCACCGGTCCCCACCGTGCCGTCGAGCAGCACGGCGCCGGGACGGGCGTCGAGCGCCTCCAGGATCTCGGCGACCATGACCGGCCGGTGGGTCGGTGCCGGGGTGGGGCTCATCCGGGGGGTCTCCGCCGGGCTCGTCACCGGTTGCGTCGCTGTTCGATCAGGTCGGCGATCGTCCCGAGGTCGTCGTCGGAGACGACCAGCCGCTCCTTGGCCACGTCCTCGAACCTGCGGATCCGCAGGCGGTCCCGGTCACCGAACACCGAGGCGGTTCCCTCGAGCCCTGCCGCGTCCCGGAGGAGCGGGTGGATCAGGATCCGCCCCTGGCCGTCGAGGGACGTTTCCTTGCCCCAGTAGTTCACCGTTTCCCGGTACTTGCGGACCGCGGGATGGGTTTCCGGGAGCTCGGCCAGCTCGGCCTCGTGGCGCTCCCAGACGGGAAGGGGGTAGAGAAGCGCCGTCACGCCGTCGAGGGAGGTCAGGAAGACCCGGCGATCTTCCCGGCACAGCGCCAGGAACCGGTCGAGGAACTCGGCGGGGACCTTCAGCCGCCCCTTGCCGTCGATCCTGGCGGTGTCGTGCCCGCGAAGCATCGCTCCTCCCCCGGGTCCGGCGCTCCCCGGGCGGCCGGGACCCGGCCCAACGGGTGCGGCGGGGCGGCGGGGCCTGACTGAACCTGGGGGGTCGCACCCCGGGACTCGTGCCCTGGCGACCTACTTTCTCCCACTTACACCCACTTCTTCCCACCCCGGATCCTACGCGGAGGTTCCGATGGTGTCAACCGGTTTCGTGCGGACCTGCCGGAAACGGCGAGAAGCCGGGCGGACGCCCGGCCTCTCGATCAGGGTAACCGTTCCGGGGACTAGTGGTTCAGGGTGTTGTCCCCACCGCCCGGGAGGTCGTTCGGGTCGCTCACCACCAGGGAAGGGATCGGGTCCGGCCCGTTGGTCCCGCCGTCCGGCCGGGGCTTGTCGATCGGCTTGATGTCCACCCCGTTCGCGTGGATCACGCCACCGTCGTCGATGTAGGCGACGTGGAGCTGGCCGTCCTCGTCGGGAAAGATGTTCGGATGGTGGGCCGGCACGCCCTCGGGGCTCCAGACCCACGGACCCTTCCATACCCCGTCCTCGAGGCGGGACAGGAGCACCCGGGGAATCGCGTCCTCGGCCCCTTCCTGCCACCAGGTGACCACCGGGCGGCCGAGGGCGTCGAACGCGATCCGCGGATCGAGGTCGTTCCGGCCGTTCCCCTCGCCGAGCAGCACGGGCGGCAGCCAGGTGCGCCCCACGCTGCGCGTGACGGCGACGTCGTACTCGATACCGTTCCTGTACGACCAGACGGCCCAGAGATTCCCCGCCGGATCGGTCGCCATGTAGACGGGGCCGTCTTCCTCGGCGTGGTAGTCGGGGGTGAGGCCGGTCGGCCGCAGGGGGGCAAGGTCGGGATCCGCCACGGCGGGGACCGCGGCGAAGAACGAGACCAGCAGCAGGATCACGGCAGCAGCCGAGATGCGCCTCATCGCGCACCTCCTTTCCTCTCGATGTAACGGTCGAATTCGCGGACTTCCTTGAGGTTCTGTTCCAGGTGGGGACGGAGGTACTTCATGCGGCCGAGGGCGATCTTCGCCTCGGCGGTGTTGTTCTCCTGGCGGGCGATCTTCCAGAGGTAGAACGCGTTCAGGAACAGGATGTCGACGTACTGGACCTCGCCGTTGGAGGCGATCGAGTTCGATTCCCGCATGAACTCGCGCGCCCTGGCGAAGTCGCCGCGCTGCACGTGGATCTCGGCGAGCCACGCCCCGGCCGAGGCCACCGTCCAGCGATGCCCGAGCCTCCGGGCCTCGTCCCGGGCCTCCACCAGGAGGCGGACGCCTTCCCGGTACTGGCCCCGGGTCGCGTAGATCGGCCCGAGGTTCAGCTTCACCTTGAGCGCCTCGTGCAGGTCCCCCACCTCCCGGTAGAGGCGCAGCGCCTCGTGGTGGTGGTGGAGTGCCTGCTCCATCTCCTCGCGCTCCTGGAAGATGCGGCCGAGGGCGTGGTGGGAGAACGCCTGGAGCTGCCGGTCCCCGCACCGCTCGGCGATGTCGAGGGAGCGGGCCGCTTCCATCTCCGCGAGGAGCAGGTCGCCGAAGGAGAAGTGGACGTTGCTCAGCTGGAGCAGCGCCCGGACGAGAAGCGGCTCGTCCAGGTGCCGGTCCAGGCGCAGCAGGTGACGGATCTCGTACTCGGACAGGCTGATCTTGCCCATCCGGTAGAGGGTCACCGCCGACGACAGGCGGGCCTTGGCCAGCAGGCGGGCCTCCTCGGGGGACGGGTTGCCGTTCGTCCGTTCCTCGAGGATCAGCCGGGCCTTCTGGTAGTGGGCCCAGGCGCGGCCGTAGTCGCCGAGCCGGAAGTCGCCGTGTCCGCTCTCGATCAGCTCGGCGGGGTCGTCCCCCGGGGGCGCGTGCTTCTCGATCTCCTCGAGGTCGATGACGTCGGAGAACGTCTGGATGGAGACGTTGAAGATGCGCGCCAGGGTGCGGAGCTTGTCGAAGGAGGGGTAGCAGATCCCCTTCTCGTACCGGCTCAGCTGGGAGTTGTCGATCTCCCCTCCCTGCTGGCGCGCCTTCTCCTCCACCTTGCGGAGCGAGTACCCGTACCCCTGTCGCAGGTTCCGGAGGTACTGCCCCAGTCTCGGACTCCCCTTCAGTTGGCCCATCGCCGCCCTCCCGCTCGACGTGCGGCTCGTGCGCGGGGCCCTCTCCAGTGCTCTGGCCATGGGAACCTCCCTCTCAGGATCCCATCATACCGCGCAACCGGCCCTCTTTAGCCCCCGGGACGACGGTCGTGCTGCAGATTCGCAGCAGCCTTTCGCCCGGAGACGTGCGCGGGCCCCCACCAGAGCATACGGCGAACCGGCCCCGGAGGGGGCCGATTCGCGCGCGCCACGCGGGTTTCCGGCGGTCCTCGCCGCCCGCCGGGAGGCTGTGTCCTCGAACCGGTGCGCCGATTTGACAGGGTGGCCGTCCGGGCGCACACTGCTGGTCGCGGGCGCCGTCCCTTCCGGGATCGGGAGCCTCGCCCGCTGCAGGAGACCGATCGCGGTGGAACCCGGCACCCCAACCGATGCGGAACGGCTGGTCCGCGGCCTCTTCCTCCGGGCCCTCGTTCTCTTCTTCCTGCTGGGTCTCGTCGATGCCGCGGTGGTCGGCTGGCTGTACTTCCACGACTACGACCGCCGGGCCCTCCAGGAACGCCTGCTGGACGCCTACCAGTCCTCGGAGCAGCTCGCGGGGGAGCTGCGGAAGGTCCTGGCCAGCGCCGGGGGAGACGACCTGGAGGTGCGGACCCGGGAGGCCCTGATCGAGGAGGTGATCGACGGGTACCGGACCCGCCTGCGGCAGCTCCGGTTCATCGAGGTCCGCGCCCCGGACGGGCGGCTCGTCTTCCGGAAGAGTCTCTCCGGGAAGGTGCGAGAACTGCCGCCGGGCCCCCGGGCCTTCGGGGGCCTCGCCCCGGACAACCCGGACGCCCCGCCGCCGTTGCCGCCCGGGACGGTCGGCACCGGCGAGCGAACGGTCATCTCCCGGATCGGCTTGCGCGAGATCAGGCTCCCGATCGGCGAGTTCGGCTCCCTGCTCGTCGGGGTGGCCGCCCAGAACCAGGAGGTACTGGAGCGGCTCCGGCGCGAGCAGATGCTCCGGCTCGCGATCGGGGGCGCGATCAGCCTGCTGCTCCTGCTGGTCGCCTTCCTCTACGTCCTCCGGCTGGTGCACCGCACGCGCCGGCTGGAGGCGGACGCCCAGCGGGCCCGCCACCTCGCCTACCTGGGGACCCTCGCCTCCGGGCTGGCCCACGAGATCCGGAACCCCCTGAACGCGATGAACATCAACCTCCAGATGCTCGAGGAGGAGCTCGTCGAGGCCGGTGTCTCCGGGGAAGCCCTGGAGCTGCTCCGCTCGAGCCGGGACGAGGTCCTGCGGCTGGAGAGGCTGGTCAAGGACTTCCTCGCCTATGCGCGGCCCCAGCCGAGCGCCCGGGAGGAACTCTCGCCGGTGGAACTGGTCGGCGACGTGGTCCGCTTCCTCCGGCCCCAGTTCGAGGAGCGGGGCGTGCGCCTCGAGCTGCGCCAGGAAGAAGGGGTGCCCACGGTCCGGATCGACCCCGGCCAGGTGCGCCAGGCGGTGATCAACATCCTGCAGAACGCCCTCGAGGCGAGCCCCGCGGAGACCACCGTGACGGTCACCGTGGGACCCACCGACCACGGCGAGGCGCGGATCGAGGTCCGCGACGAGGGGAAGGGGATTCCCGAGAAGGATCTCTCGCACATCTTCGAGGTGTTCTGGTCGGAGAAACCCGCCGGGTCCGGGCTGGGGCTCCCGATCGCCCAGCGCGTGGTCGAAGCTCACGGCGGTCGGATCGAGGTGGAGTCCCGGGAGGGGGCCGGGAGCCTCTTCCGGATCGTCCTGCCCCCCGCGGTGGCGGGCGGGGCCGTCCTGCCGGAGCCGGCGTGAGCGACGAAGCGGAGGAAGGTCCATGACCCTCGAGGAAGCGCGTCGCCGGGCGGAGGAGCTGCGCCGGGAGATCTGGCGCCACCGTTACCTTTACTACGTCCTCGCCCGGCCCGAGATCTCCGATGCCGAGTACGACCGCCTGGAGCGGGAACTCGCTGCCCTCGAGAAGGAGTTCCCGGAGCTGGTCACCCCGGACTCGCCGACCCGGCGCGTCGGGTACCCGGTCACCGGGGAGTTTCCCCAGGTCCGGCACACGGAGCCGATGCTCTCCCTCGACAACGCCTACTCGGCAGAGGAGCTGCGCGAGTGGGAGGAGAGGCTCCGGCGGGCCGCGGGCCTGCCGGCCGACGAGGAGATCGAGTACTCGGTCGAGCACAAGATCGACGGGGTCTCGGTGGCGGTGATCTACGAGGGGGGAGTCCTGGTACGGGCCGTCTCCCGCGGGGACGGGGTCGTCGGGGACGACATCACCGGCAACGTGAAGACGATCCGGTCCCTGCCCCTCCGGCTCAACGAGCCCTACCGGGACCTCGAGGCGCGGGGCGAGGTGTTCTTTCCCCGGGCCGCGTTCGAGCGGCTCAACCGGGAGCGGGAGGAGGCGGGTGAGCCGCCGTTCGCCAACCCGCGGAACGCGGCGGCGGGCACCCTCCGCCAGCAGGACCCGGCGGTCGTCGCGGCGCGTCCCCTCGACCTGCACTTCTGGCAGGCCGTGACGATCGACGGGCGGCGCCCCGAGCGGCACTCGGCGGGTCTCGACGAGCTGATGCGGGCCGGGCTGCGGACGAACCCGCACCGGCGGATCGTGCGCGGGCTGGCTGCCGTCCTCGCCTACATCGAGGAGTGGCGCGAGCGGCGTCACGACCTCGACTACGAGATCGACGGCATCGTCGTCAAGGTGGACCGGGTCGACCTGCAGCGGAAGGCCGGTGCCACCAGCAAGGCCCCGCGCTGGGCGATCGCGTTCAAGTACCCGGCGGAGCAGGCGGTGACCCGGCTGCGGGGCGTCACCTGGCAGGTGGGCCGGACCGGCGTGCTCACGCCGGTGGCGGAGCTGGAACCGGTGCGGATTGCCGGCAGCACGGTCAGCCGGGCCACCCTGCACAACCTCGACGAGATCCGCCGCCGCGACGTCCGGATCGGCGACTGGGTGATCGTCGAGAAGGGCGGCGAGGTGATCCCCAAGGTGGTCGGCCCGGTCCGGGAGAAGCGCCCGCCCGACGCTCGGCCGATCCGGCCGCCGCGGAAGTGCCCGGTGTGCGGGGAGCCGGTCGTTCGCGAGGAGGGGGAGGTCGCACTCCGCTGCATCAACCCGAGCTGCCCCGCGCGCCTCAAGGAGTCGCTGCGCCACTACGCGCGCCGGACGGCGATGGACATCGAGGGCCTCGGCCGGGCCCTCGTCGACCAGCTGGTCGACCGGGGACTCGTGCGCGACGTCGCCGACCTCTATCACCTGGATGCCGGGACCCTGGCCGGCCTCGAGCGGATGGGCCGCAAGTCGGCGGAGAACCTCCTGCGTGCCATCGACAGGTCCCGGCGGCAGCCCCTGCACCGGCTCCTCTTCGCCCTCGGGATCCGCCACGTGGGCGAGCGGGCGGCGCGGGTGCTGGCCTCGCACTACGGTTCGATGGACGCGCTGCTCGCCGAGGTCGGGCGGGAGGACGCGGAGGAGCGGCTCGCCTCCCTGCCGGACATCGGGCCGGAGACCGCCCGGAGCGTCGTGGAGTTCTTCCGGTCTCCCGCGGGCCGCCGGCTGATCGAACGGCTGCGCGAGGCCGGCGTCCGCATGGACGAACCGGGGGGCGGATCCGCGGCGGGAGGCGAGGGGCCCCTCGCGGGGAAGACCGTCGTCGTCACCGGGACGCTCTCGCGGTGGACGCGCAGCGAGGTGAAGGAGGCCCTCGAGGCGGCGGGCGCACGGGTGGCCTCCTCGGTGAGCCGGAAGACCGACTTCCTCGTCGCCGGGGAGAACCCGGGGAGCAAGCTGGCGAAGGCCCGGGAACTGGGGGTCCCCGTGATCTCCGAGGAGGAACTGGCGCGGATGCTGGAGGAGACGCGATGAGGGATGGGGAGAACCGCGGCCGGATCCTGCTGGTCGACGACGACACGGCGGTGCGGCTCGCGATGACCCGCGGCCTGCGACGCGCCGGGTACGAGGTCGACGCCTTCCCCGACGGGATGACCGCCCTCTCGTTCCTGCGGGAGCATCCCGACGTCGAGCTGCTGGTGACCGACCTCAAGATGCCCGGAATGGACGGGATCACGGTCCTGCGCCGGGCGCGCGAGCTGGTCCCCGACATCGGGATCCTGATGGTGACCGCCTACGCCTCGGTGGACACCGCGGTGGAGGCGATGAAGCACGGGGCTTCCGACTACATCGAGAAGCCGATCGACCTGGACGTCCTGCGCAGGCGGGTGGAGAACCTGGTCGAGAAGGTGCGCCTCGGGCGGGAGGTGACCCAGTTCCGGGAGATCCGCTCGATCCTCGAGGAGCGCGGCTCGTTCGAGGGAATGATCGGCCAGTCCCGGGCGATGCTGGAGCTGTTCCGCAAGATCCAGCAGGTCGCGCCGACCACCTCGTCGGTCCTGATCGTCGGGGAGTCCGGGGTGGGCAAGGAGCTGGTCGCCCGGGCCCTGCACCGCCGCTCGGAGCGGGCGCGGGAGACGTTCCTGCCGGTGGACTGCGCGGCGATCCCCGCGGAGCTGATCGAGTCGGAGCTGTTCGGGCACGAGCGGGGAGCGTTCACCGGCGCCCAGGCGCGCAAGCCCGGCAAGTTCGAGCTCGCCCACAAGGGAACCCTCTTCCTCGACGAGATCGGGGAGGTCCCGCTCGGCGTGCAGGCCAAGCTGCTGCGGGCCCTCGAGACCAGGACGTTCATGCGGGTCGGGGGCACCGAGGAGATCACGGTGGACGTCCGGGTGCTCGCCGCGACCAACCGGAACCTGGAGGAGATGTCCCGGGAGGGGAAGTTCCGGGCCGACCTCTACTACCGGCTCAACGTGGTCACCCTGGAGATCCCGCCCCTGCGCGAGCGCCGGGACGACATCCCCCTGCTGGCGACGGCGTTCCTCGAGCAGTTCGCCCGGGAGCACGACCGTCCCGTCCCGGTGCTGACGCCGGAGGCGTTGCAGGTGCTCAAGGCGGCCCCGTGGCCGGGGAACGTCCGGGAGCTGCGGAACCTGATGCAGTCCCTGGTGATCCTGCACCCCGGCACCGAGGTCGGGGTGCACCACCTCCCCGAGCCGATCCGGCGCGCGGTGGAGGAGTCGGCGCCGGCCGTGGAGGGGGCGGACGCGGCGGCTTCCTTCGTCGGCAAGAAGATGGAGGACATCGAGCGGGAGGTGATCCTGCGAACCCTGGAGATGACCGGCGGCAATCGCAGCCGGGCGGCCCAGGCCCTCGGGATCGGCCTCCGGACACTCCAGCGGAAGATCAAGCAGTACCGGGCCGAGGGGCACCACGTCGCCGGCGGCCCGGGAGGTGCGGGGGAAGGATCCCCCGCGGACTGACGTTCGCGATCGATGCCGGCCCGCGCCGGGCCGGAGGAGGAGAGACCCGTGATGATGCGTGGCAACCGGTTGGTTCTCGCCCTGACCCTCGTGCTCGCGGCCGCCGCGGGCGGCCTGCTCGCATGGCTGGTGCCGCCCCTCGGGATGGCCGCGTCGAACGGCCTCGACCTCGTTCCGCCGCCGCCGGCCGACCAGGTCGTCCAGGTGCCGTCGTTCGCGGACCTCGCGGAGCGGGCGATCCCGGCGGTCGTCAGCATCACGTCCCGCAAGGTGGTGGAGCGGAAGGACCCCCACGAGGGGCTGATGGACAACCCGTTCTTCCGCCGCTTCTTCCAGGACCGGCCGGCACCGCCGTTCCCCGACCAGGGCCCGGGGAAGAAGGACGAGGAACGCTGGGGCGGCTCCGGGTTCTTCATCACCCGTGACGGCTACGTCCTGACCAACCGCCACGTGATCGAGGGAGCCGAGCACGTGGTCGTCACGACCAGCGACGACGACGAGTACGAGGCCCGGATCGTCGGGACCGATCCGTACCTGGACCTGGCGCTGCTCAAGGTCGACGCGGACCGGGAGTTCACGGCCCTGCCCCTCGGCGACTCCGATTCCCTGCGCGTCGGGGAGTGGGTGATCGCGATCGGCAACCCGATCATGTACCGCAACACCGTGACCGTGGGCGTCGTCTCCGGCAAGGGGCGGCGGCTGGGCTTCGATCCCTCGGACCTGGGGACCTACATCCAGACCGACGCGGCCATCAACTTCGGCAATTCCGGCGGCCCGCTGCTCGACGCCCGGGGCGAGGTCGTCGGGATCAACACCGCGATCATCCGGGACGACCCGGGCCACCCGTTCCGGGGTTACGTGGAGGGGATCGGGTTCGCCCTGCCGATCACCCAGGCGAAGCGGGTTCTCGACCAGCTCGCGAAGGAGGGCACGGTCCACCGCGGGTGGCTCGGCGTGACGGTGTCGCCGATGACCCGCGAGAAGGCCGAGTACTACGGCCTCGACAAGGTGCGGGGCGCCTTCGTCAACGACGTGGCGGAGGACTCGCCGGCCGCCGAGGCGGGGCTCCGGGAAGAGGACATCATCCTGGCCGTGGACGGTGTGCCGATCCGGGACAGCGGCGCCCTCGTCGACGCGATCTCCTCTCGCCTGCCCGGCGAGGAGGTCACCCTGACCATCTGGCGGAACCG
>JAMOQA010000328.1 GCA_027064265.1 Acidobacteriota bacterium | reverse complement strand
AGGGAACGGTCCCGCTCCGGCGGTGGGACCTGTGGCCGGACGGGAGCCTCTCGTCCCGCGAGGTCCTGCGGCGCATGGACCGCACCTGCCGCCGCCGGTCGAACAGCGACCTCGAGCGGCTTGCGCCTCCGCTGGGGGGCGCTGAGATTACCCTCCGGAGGGACGGCCTCCGGGAAGTCGTCTGCCGTCGCAGGAACTGACCTCCCGGGGCCTTTTCCCGAGGAGGTTTCCCATGCGACGGTTGGCCCTCGTCGTTCTCGCCCTCGTCCTGTTCCTCGCGCTCGCCCTGCCGTCCGGGGCGCTTCCGCCGGACCGGCCCGGGAACGTCCGGCTGGAGCTCGCGGACGGGCCGTGGACCGTTCGCCCGGTAGACCCGGCGGAGCTGCTCGAGGGTGGCGAGAGCCGCGTCGCCCTGCTGCGGGTGGAAGGCAGGGTGACCCCCGCCTTCCTCGCCCGGCTCGAGACCGCGGGCGTTCACGTCCTCGAGCCGTTCGCCGGCCGGGTGCTGGCCGTCCGGCTGGATCCGGCCGCCGCCCGGCTGCCCCGGGCGCTGCGGGAACGGGTCACGTTCCTGCCGCTGCCGCCGGCCGAGCGCCGGCTCGCTCCCCTGGGGCCGCGGAGCGTCCGCCGTGCCCTGGGCGAGCTGGTCACTCCGAGCGGGACGACCAGCCGCGTGCGGGTGCGGGCGTTCCCGGGGACCGACGTCGCGCAGCTCCGTGCCCGCATCGAGGAGATGGGAGGTCGGCTGATCGAGGAAATGCCGGACGGCGCGGTCGTCGAGGTGCAGGACTCGCTCCTCGTCCGGATCGCCGCGTGGAACGAGGTCGCCTGGATCGGGCCGCCACCGGCGCGGCGGGTGCCGCTCAACGACCGGAGCCGCGCGGTCGTCCACGCGACGGAGCTCGCGAGCGCTCCCTACGAGCTGGACGGCAGCGGCCAGGTGGCCGGGGTCTGGGACGTCGGCCCGGTCAGTCCGGACCATCCGGACTTCGGTGACCGGGTCACCTGGCCGGCGGGGCAGGGCGACGCCCACTGCGCGAGCTGCGACCACCCGACCCACGTGGCGGGGACGATGGTCGGCGACGGCAGCCAGAGCGCGGCCGAGGGGTACGCGGACCGGCAGTTCCGCGGGATGGCGCCGGCGGCGCGGCTCGTCTCCTGGGACTACAACGGGATCCTCTCCGCCGAGTACTCCGCGGCGTACCGCGACTACGGGGTGCGGGTCGCGAACAACTCCTGGGGCGCCTGCGTCGACCCGGACACCTCGGGGTGCTACGGGTGCGAGGGGTTCGGGGCGTACACCGACGAGGCGCGGAGCTTCGACAACACGGTCAAGTCCCTCCGGTCGATGCTGGTCGTCTTCGCCGCCGGGAACGAGCGGAACGCCGACATCTGCGGCTTCTCGACGGTGAGCCCCTACCTGAACTGGACGTCCCTCACGCCCCCGTCCACGGCGAAGAACGTCGTGACCGTCGGCGCGGTCTGGCGCGACGGGGAGACGATGACGAGCTTCTCGTCGTGGGGGCCCACCCGGGACGGGCGCCTGAAGCCCGACCTGGTCGCGGACGGGCAGTGGGTGACGTCCTGCGACGATCCCGACGGGTACACGACGATGGCGGGGACCTCGATGGCGTCCCCGGCCGTGGCCGGTGCCGCCCTGCTGCTGCGCCAGGCGATCGTGGACGACGGGACGAGCGAACCCACGGCGGCCGCCCTCAAGGCCCTGATGATCCACGGGGCCCGTGACCTCACCGGGACCACCGGCACCGCCCCCGGACCCGACTACGCCAGCGGGTGGGGCGTGCTGGACATCCGGCGTTCCGTCGACCTGTGGCGGGACGGTGCCCTCGAGGAGGGGACCGTCGAGGACGGCGGCGAGGCCACGTTCGAGCTGGAGGTCCCGGAGGGAACGGCGGAGGTTCGGGCGACCCTTGCCTGGACCGATCCCCCCGCTTCCACCCTGGCGGCCAGGAAGCTGGTCCACGACCTCGACCTCGCCCTCGTCGACCCCGCGGGGAACGTGCACTATCCCTGGAGCCTCGACCCGGAGAACCCGGCTGCCCCGGCCGTCCGGACGGGCCCGAACCGCGCGGACAACGTGGAGCAGGTACTCGTCGAGAACCCGGTGGCCGGGACCTGGACCGTGCGGGTCAGCGGCACCTCGGTCGCGGCGGGCGAACAGGCG
>JAMOQA010000327.1 GCA_027064265.1 Acidobacteriota bacterium | reverse complement strand
GACCCAGCGGGTCTTCGGGACCCGGTAGTCGTAGTACCGGTACGGCTCGTCCACGCCCGGGGGAACCGCGCCCCAGGCGGTGCCGACGTGCCGTCCCCGGTGCCGCCGCAGGGTGGCGCCGACCGTCAGCCGGTGCGCGCCCCGCTTCCACGTCACCCGCGGGATCCAGCCCGCGTCCCACTCGTCCACCTGGCGGCGGCGGTAGATCGGCCCCTTCGAATCGACCGTGCCATCCCCGTCCCAGTCCCAGTCCGGCAGCCGGACGTCGTAGAAGTGCTTCCGCTCCCGGAACTGCCGGTAGTACCCGGTGCCGGCGAAGTAGAAGACCGTGTTGGCGATCGTGAGATCCTCCCGCGGCTTCCACTCGTGGAGCAGCTCGTAGTGGGGCTGGGCGAAGTGGTCCTTCTCCCCGGGCCAGGTCAGCGGGTTCGCCCGCCGGTCCCGCGCGAGGACGTCCCGCGGTACCCCGTCGTAGGCGAGGTGGCAATCTTCGCGGCCGCCGTACACGTTGATCCGCAGGAGGCTCGTCCTCCGCAGCCGCTGGATCGTCAGGAAGCCCATCCCCATCCGGGACCAGGCGTGCTTCCGGTAGCCGTCGGTCGCCACCCGGGAGACCCGGGCCCCGATCACCCAGTCGCCGGGCAGCAGGTCCGACGTCCACGCGGCGGTCACCCGGCTGGTCCCGTGGCTGCCGTACCCGGCCGCGGCGACCATCCCCTCCCCTGGCCGCAGGTGGGCGGTCTCCAGGTCGATGGCGCCGCCGATCGGCGCCGGCACGCCGATCGACGTTCCCGCACCCCGCTGCACCTGCACGTCCTCGAGGGAGGCCGCGAGGTCCGGCAGGTCGATCCAGTAGACCTGGTGGCTCTCGATGTCGTTCAGGGGGATCCCGTTCAGCGTGACGGTCACCCGCCGCTGGTCGAAGCCGCGGAGCGACAGGTACGAGTAGCCGACCCCGTTCCCGGCGTCGGACCAGGTGTAGATCGAGGGGAGTTCCCGCAGCATCACCGGCAGGTCCTCCGCCCCGTGCCGCTCCTCGATCCGCTCGCGGGAGAGGTTCGACCAGGTGGCCGGCCGGGTCTCGTCGGCCCGGGTCGCGGTGACGACCACCTCCTCGACCAGTTCCGACGCAGCGGGCGCGGCGGACGCCTCCCCGCCCTTCTTCCCCTCTTCCGTCGCTTCCTTCCGCTCCTTCTCCTCTCCCGGCGCCGCGTCGGCCGCCCGCGCGGGCGCGGCGACGGCGAGCATCACCAGGAGGAGTGCGGCGAGGGACAACGACCAGACGAGCGCGGACCGCGGACGACGCGGCCCGCCGGCGAGTGCGTGACGACGCATGGCTTGGCCTCCCGCGGCGGCAGGACCGGTTCCCGGGCCCCGCCGCCCAGCGGGAAACGGGGCCGTTCCGTATGGTTGCCCGGGAGGGCTGCCAGGACCGGTTTCCGTTTCCCTACGCTGGTGCGAACCAGATCAGGTTCAAGGGGTTTTTCTCAGCCCCGCCCCCCATGGGCGAGGCACCCCCAACGGAACCGCCTCCATTTCAGCACCACCCCGGTCCCCCTTCAACCCCACCCTCCCCCGGGCGGCTCCGGGAATCCGCGGCGGGCCTCACGCCCCTCGGCCGCAGGCGTTCCTCCCCGTGGTGCGTTCCACGGGGCGGCTCCGGGCATGCGGGTGCGGGCCTCCAGCTTTCGCACCGGCTCGACCAGCGGCGGTCCCGGGGGGCTCCGCGCCTTGCGGCTCACAGGCCGCTCACCATGAGCTTCACCTGCCCGCGCTGCGGCCGGTTCGCCGCGGGCGCTTCGCGCCGCGCCGCTCCGCGGCTCACACCCGGCGCTCCGCCCCCCGCGACTGCCGGGTCTCGCACGGCACGAAAGAGTCGGCCCGCCCCCGCGTCCCCTCCGCCGCAGACCAAGCGCGCCGCCTGAAGCAGGGAACCGAGCCCGGCTCTCCGTGACGCACCCGTTGCCTCCCGAGCCCGCCGGGGTCCTTCCCGGCCGACTCCACGAGAACCTGCGCGCCGCCCGACAGGGCGCCCGCTCCGGGTGACGTACCCCTTGTCCCGTACCGCGCGCGCCCGGCACCCGCGGCGCGGAGTGTCGTCGAGAGAAGGCGGGATACGGGCGCTTCTTGCAAGGGGGGTGTTCGATAACGAGCGATTCTGCAAGGTGAGAGCGGGATAGAGCGAGATTCCGCA
>JAMOQA010000326.1 GCA_027064265.1 Acidobacteriota bacterium | reverse complement strand
TGCGCCAGCGCATCCCCGTCGTCGCAGTCCACCGGCGTCCCGCAACCCGCCTGCCGGAAGTAACCGTCCCGGTCCCGGTCCTCGCACGCACCCCCCGCCCACGCGGGCGAGACCAGGACCACCAGGACGAGCAGGAACGCGAGGAAGAGGAAGAACGCCCAGCCGGGCCGCCGGTCACCGGGAACGCCCGGGCGGGGCAGGCTTACCTCGATGAGGGGGGGGTAAGACGACTCGGAGAACGGGACGAACGGAACATGGAACCCCTCCTGCCGGACACGAGCGCGCCCCCACCGGGGGGCGTCGCGCGGCGGGAAGGAGGAATCGCACCCGGGGCCTCGATGCGCGGAACCGGGGGAAGGTGTCGGGGCGAAGCGCCCTCCCGCAAGCACCGTGTCCTGTGCCCGAACGGGTACGCCGAACCCTGCCCCGCGGCAAGGGAAACCGGGCAGGCGGCCTTCCGGCCGCCCCTGCGAAAACCGACGAGACGCACAAGGTGTAGGGGCCGCCAGCAGGCGGCCCGCATCGGGCGACGGGCCACGCCGCGGGTCAGGAGCAGGTGGACTCGGAGCGGGGGCGCTCGGCGCCGGCGGAGTCGTAGCCGGTGGGGCTCTCCACGTCGTCCACGTGGCCGGTGACCAGGAGGTAGCTGCTGCCGGAGGGGACGTCGTCGGCGGGGATCGTCGTCTTCCGGCGCCCCTCGCCGGCCGGCTCGGTCGCCACGTCGCAGAGGGGCTTTCCCTCGGGCTCGTGGCCGTGGGTGTAGCGACCCTCGTCGTGGAGGACCGGGAGCGAGCCGAAGTAGACGTCGTACCGGTCGGCGCCGGCCAGCTCGTCGAAGGTGACGACGAGGCCGCCCCCGTCCGCCTTCTCGACGGCGACGTTCGTCACCTCGGGGGGCCGCTCCTTCCGGAGGCCGTAGACGTCGAGCCAGGTGGCGTCGACGACGACCTCGAAGGCGTCCCCCGGGGTCTTCGCCACCGGCGCGGCGACGACCCGTACCTCCGTCGTGCCGATCTCCTCCCGGGTGAGGGGCGGCCACTCGTAGTGGCTGCCGTCCTCGGAGACCACCGGGTTCTTCGTCAGGGTGGCGGTCACCTCCCGCCAGTCGGCGACGTTCGGCACGACGAGGAGCTTCATCTCCGGGTAGTCCGGGTCCTCCGGCGGCATGTTCGGCCCGCCGGACCCGACGATCGGGGTGTAGAAGTCCCAGTCGGTCGGCTTGAAGGCGTGGCCCGGCGGCGCCCGGAAGACGCCGTCGCGGGAGGCCTCGACCCGGTAGAAGTCGTCGGTCACCGTGCCGGTCGTCCGGTACCGGATCCCGACGATCACCCGCACCGGGACGATCTCGTCGTACCAGTCGGGGAAGCCCCGGAAGCGGACCTCCTCCTCGCCGATGCCGAGGCGGATCGAGGCCCCCTCGCCGTCCAGCGCAAACGCCTTCTCCGGGTCGGTCACCTCCGCCTCGTTCCGCGCCTCCCACTCGGACGGGAAGAGCCGGATCACCCGCTCGAGGTACCCGTGGTCCGCCCCGGCGATCGAGGCGGCGCCGATCCCGTCCCTCGGCCCGAGGTTGACCCCGTCCAGCGACTCCCAGACCTTCTCCCGGATCACGTGGTACCCGTTGTCCTTCGGGTGGATGTCGTCGTCCAGCCAGTGGCAGATCTGGTCCTCGAACCCGGTGCACTGGTCCACCAGGTCCTCGTGGGCGAACTCGGCGTAGACCTCCGCGTTGGTCACCCGGCGGGCCTGGCCCCAGGCGACGTCCCGCAGCATCCGGTTCAGGATCGGCAGCCACTCCACGTGGAACGGCTCGGAGTCGCCCGACGAGCAGTTCCAGGCCAGGTTGTCGTAGAGGGTGTTCAGCTCGATGTCGGCGTCCGGGATCTCGCTGACGAGGGACGAGAGGATCTCCTGGAGGTTCGCCCGGGAGTCGATCAGCTCGGCGGCGGCGGTGTTGATCTCCTCCTGGGTCGGGTTCGACGAGGGCTCGTTGTTCAGGAGGTCGTTCCCGATGATCGAGATGGTGACCAGCTCGGACCGGGCCTCGATCACCCGGAAGACGTTGTTCATGTCGTCGTGGTCGTCGACCAGCAGGTCGTCGGTGTGCTGCCCCTTGACCGCCGCCTCGTCCAGGTCGACGGAGGCCGACGGGAAGACGCAGCGCAGCCGGTCGCGGACCTGCTTGCTGTACCAGAACGACGACGT
>JAMOQA010000325.1 GCA_027064265.1 Acidobacteriota bacterium | reverse complement strand
CGGGTCGAGGACGATCCGGGTCTGGCGGGCCAGCAGCTCTCCCCGGTCCTCGATCACCTCGAGGCGGACCGTGTCCCCCTCCGGTTCGAGGCAGAACGCCAGGTCGACCAGGTCCTCCACCCGGTCCGCCGGGGGCGGCAGGTGCCCGGGGCGCGGGGCCGGACCGTCCCGGTGGGTGCGGCAGGACATCCAGAGCTCCGCGCCGAGCTCCCCGGCGAGGGTCTTGAGGTCCGCGATCTCCGCCGGGTCCACGTGCTCGAGCTCGAGGCGGTCGACGACCAGGACGTCGGGACGGAAGTCCATGTGGCTCGCCAGGACGCCGGCGGCGGTGCGGAGGCGCGCGACGGAGAACGTGTCCCCGAGGAACGTGTGGATGTGGCGGCGCCGTTCCACGGCGAGCTGGAGCTCCGCGGGGTGGGGAGCCTCCGGCTCGAGCCGCAGCAACTCGAGGAGCAGGTCGTCGTACCAGTCCCGGACCTTGTCGATCGTCCGGTCCAGGGTGACGTGGAGGACCCGCTGGCCGGCGAGGAGCGCGTCGAGGCCGATCCCGACGAGGAAGGCGGTCTTGCCGACGCCGGCCCGCGCCAGCACGAGGGAGAGGCTGCCGGGACCGGGCCCGGGAACGCCGTCCTTCTCGAGGAGCCGGCGCGGGGAGCGCCGCAGCCGCGCGATCATCTGCTCGGTCATCGGTCTTCCTCCACGGCCGCGCCGGTCCGCCGCTCGGCGAGGAGCTGCTCGGCGACCTCGGCGGGCACCGGCGCGTACTTCGCGAACTCCATGGTGAACTCGGCCTTCCCCTGGGTGGCGCTCCGCAGGTCGGTGGCGTAGCCGAACATCTCCTTGAGGGGGACCTCCGCCTCGATCCGGCAGAAGCCGCCGTCCTCGGTCGACCCGAGGATCGTCCCGCGGCGCTGCATCAGGGAACGGTAGATCGCCCCCTGGAACTCCGCGGGGCCCTCCACCGAGACCCGCATCACCGGCTCGAGGATCCGGGGGGCGGCCCGCCGGTACGCCTCCCGGAACGCCATCCGCGCGGCGGCCTGGAAGGCCATGTCCGACGAGTCGACGGCGTGGGCGGCGCCGTCGTTGATCACCACCCGCACGCCGGTGACCGGGGAGCCGATCAGCGATCCCTTCTCCAGCGCGCTGCGGAACCCCTTGTCGCAGGAGCCGATGAACTCCGTGGGGATCGCGCCGCCCCGGATCTGGTCGACGAACTCGTAACTTCCCTCCTCGAGGGGCTCGATGTAGCCCGCCACGCGCGCGTACTGGCCGGAGCCGCCGGTCTGCTTCCTGTGCAGGTAGTTGAAGTCGGCCCGGCGGGAGATCGTCTCCCGGTAGGCGACCTCGGGGGGGCTGACCTCGACCTTCGCCCCGTACTCCCGGCGCATCCGCTCGACGTAGACCTCGAGGTGGAGCTCGCCCATCCCGGAGATCACCGTCTGGCCCGACTCCTCGTCCTGGCGGACGCGGAAGGTCGGGTCCTCCTTCGCGAAGCGGGCGAGGGCCTTGCTGACCTTCGCCTGGCTCGCCGTGTCGGCGGGGGCGATCCCGAGGGAGACCACCGGCTCCGGGACGTGCATCGAGGTCATCGCCACCCGGATCCCCTCCGCGCAGAAGGTGTCGCCGGTGTAGCAGTCGACGCCGAACAGGCCGACGATGTCGCCCGCGGGCGCCACCTCGATGTCCTCCATCTGGTTCGCGTGGATCCGGACGAGCCGGCCGACCTTGATCTTCCTTCCCGAGCGGACGTTGACCAGGGTGTCCCCCTTGCGCATCGACCCCTGGTAGATCCGCAGGTAGGTCAGCTGGCCGTAGCGGCCGTCCTCGAGCTTGAAGGCGAGGGCGACCGTCGGGGCGTCCGGGTCGGCGGAGAGCTCGATCGGCGCCTCGTCGCGCTCGAGGTCGAGGGCCTCCGCCTCCACGTCGAGGGGGGAGGGGAGGTAGCGGACGATGGCGTCGAGCACCGGCTGGACGCCCTTGTTCTTGTAGGCGGAACCGATCAGCACCGGGGTCAGGTCGAGGCTCTGGACACCGCGGCGCAGCGCCTCGTGGATCAGCCCGGGGGTCGCCCGGTCCTCGAGGGCAGCCTCCATCAGCTCGTCCGAGTACATCGAGAGCACGTCGAGCATCTCGGCGCGCTTCTCCTCGGCCCGGGGCAGGAGGTCCGCGGGGATCGGCTCCTCCACCACGTGCTCGCCGTTCGCTCCCTCG
>JAMOQA010000324.1 GCA_027064265.1 Acidobacteriota bacterium | reverse complement strand
GCAGCAGGTGAATGAAGGCGCTCTGGTCGATCTCCCGGCTCTCGACGACGTAGGCGACCGCCCGGACCAGGCGCCGGTCCCCGGCGGCGGCCGCCAGGAGGGCCTCGAAGTCGAGCCGGGCGTTCTTCTCCCTGGCCCCGTAGAACATGTTCTGCACGTCGACGAAGAGGGCGACCCGGGGCTGGTCCTCTCCTTCCGGGGCGCGGGCGGCCCGCTTGCGGGAGGGGGGCACCGTCGCCGGTTCCCGCTCGCCCCGGAGCAGGGCCAGCTCGCGGAGGATCGCCTCCTGGGCGGCGGCCGCCGCCCGGGACTCCGCCTCGTGCAGCGTGATCATCTTCTCGACGAGGGCCGAGAGCGCCTGCACGCTCTTCGCCTGCTCGCGGATCGCCTCCCGTTCCTCCCGGCGGTCCTCCCGGATCCGCTCGAGGAACGATGCCGCCCGGCGCTGCTCGGTGGTCAGCCGCCTCAGGGCGGTCAGCAGCTCGCCGGTCCGCTCCCGGGCCCGCTTCTCGTTGAACTCCTCGATCCGCCGCCGCAGGCGGGTGACCTCCTGCTCGAGGCGGCGGCGTTCCTCCCGGGAGGAGCGGTCGGCCTGGCGCAGCTCGTGGATCTCGGCGAGCCGCTTCGCCAGCCGCTCCTCGAGGGTGGCGTTCCGCTCGAGGGCCCTCTGGAGCTGGCTCTCCACCTGGCGGAGCCGCGCCTCGAGCTCCCGGCGTTCCTGCTCCAGCTCTCGCAGGCCGGCCCGTTCCGAGGCGACCTTCGCCTGCCACTTGGGCCGGGTGCCCTGCTCGAGGCCGAGCAGGCTCCCGGCGATCACCTCGCCGGTGGCCCGGATCTCGGCGGGGGGGAGGGGGGGGCGCAGGGCCCGGGCCAGGCGGTGGAGCAGGGCGGCGGCGCCGGGCCCGGGTTCCCGGATCAGGGCGGCCAGGGCCTCCCGGGTGCGGCGCTCGTCCCAGCCGGACGGGTCCTCGGCATCGGCCGACCGTTCGTCGAGGAGCGACAGCAGCCGGGCGGCGAGGGACGGGTCCTCGGCCAGCCGGTCCGCGAGCAGGTCGGCCCGGGCCGCGGCTTCCCCGGGGCAGGGTTCGCCGGCGAGCTCCGCGCAGTCCGCGGGGGCCAGCAGCCCGGCGAGGACCAGGCGCAGCCCCTGGGGACCGAGGCGCTCGAGGTAGGCTTCCCAACCGACGCGGCTCACCGGCGGCTCCTCCGGCCCGGGGAGCCCCGGACCCGGCGGGATCATAGCACGCGGCCCCGGTCCCGTCCGGCGGGGCGTGCGCTCAACCCGTTGACAGTCAAGGAGATCCGCGCAAAGGATTCCGTGGTGTAGACTTCCCCGTCCGCGACCGGCGGTTTTGCCGGGGGAGGGCCTGCACGTGATCGTCGGCCTCGGGATCGACATCGTGGAACTCGCGAGGATCCGGGAGATGCTCGACCGGCACGGGGACCGCTTCTATCGCCGCATCCTGAGCGAGAGCGAGGAAGCCTACTGCCGCTCCCAGGCCGACCCGGTCCCCCACGTCGGCGGCCGGTGGGCGGCCAAGGAGGCGGCGGTCAAGGCGTTCGGGACCGGTTTCTCCGACGGGATCGGCTGGAAGGACGTGGAGGTCTGGCGGGAGACGAGCGGCCTGCCGCGGCTCCGGTTCCACGGCCGGGCGGCCGAGCTGGTCCGGGACCGGGGGATCACCGTCGCCCACGTCAGCCTCGCCCACGACCGCTCGGTGGCGACCGCCGTCGTCGTGCTGGAGGTGCCGTGACGGGGGTCGGGGAGCGTGCCCGGGGACTGGTCCGCCGGCTCCTCGAGGGGATCGCGTGGTTCTCCGTCTTCCACGCGCGCACCGTCCTCCTGCTGGTCCTGGCCGTCACGCTGCTCGCCGCCTGGCAGGCCCGGGGCCTGCGCCTCACCACCGACCTCACCGACCTGATGCCCCGGGGACTCCCGGTCGCCGAGCGCCTGAGGGAGGTCCTCTCCCGGTACGGCGGCACCGAGCCGATCGTCGTCGCGATCTCGGGGGAGGGTGAGGACGACCTGGACACCCGGATCGACCTCGCCCTCGCCCTCGAGGAGCGGCTCGTCGAGGAGAGCGAGGGGATCCGTCCCGTGGCCGGCCTCTTCGGCGAGGACCCGTGGTCGTTCCTCGAGGGGTCCCAGGCGACGGCCCTGCTCCTCTACCTGTCGCCGGAGGAGATCGAGTCCCTGGCCCGGGGGCTCACGCCCGAGGGGATCGACCGCCACGTCCGGGAGAACCTGGAGGCGCTCGGGAGCCCGCTCGGGCCCCTCGCCGCGCGCCTGATCCGGGAGGACCCGCTCGGCTTCGCGCGCCACGCCCTCCGCCACCTCGGGGCGCTCAAGGGGCGGCTGGCGCTCGAGGCCCGGGACGGCGTCTTCGTCACCGAGGACGCCGCGTACGTGCTGCTGCTGGTCCGGCCCGAGGCCCGGGCCTCGGACGTCCGGGTCGCCCGCCGGCTCCTGGCGGAGCTCTCCCGGGTCGCCCGGGAGGTCCTCGAGGACGAGGAGATCGAGGGAACGGTCGGCGTCGGGCCCGCCCCCGCGGGCAGTTCCGGGATCCACGTGGGGCTCACCGGCTCGCCGGCGATCCTCGTCGACTACCGGGAGATCCTCGCCCGGGACGTGCGGTCGATCTCCGGGATCGCCTTCGTCGCGGTGCTGGTGATGTTCCTGGTGGCGTTCCGGCGCCCCCTCGCACTGGTGATCGCCGGCGTTCCGCTCGCGGTCGGAATCACCTGGACCCTGGGGTTCGCCGGGCTCGCGATCGGGAAGATCAGCGTCTTCACCGCCGGCTCGGTGGCGATCCTCTCCGGCCTCGCCATCGACTTCACGATCCACCTCTACAACCGCTACCTCGAGGAGATCCACGCCGGCCACGACATGCTGACCGCCTTCCGGGCGGCCCACGGGGAGACCGGGCTCGGCATCCTCGCCGCCGCGGCGACCACCCTCTGGGCGTTCCTTGCCGCCGGGCTCTCGTCGTTCCCCGGCCTCCGGCACCTCGGGGTGATCTGCGCCGCCGGGATCGGGCTCTCCCTCGTCGCCAGCCTGCTGCTGGTGCCGGCCCTGACCGCCCTGCTCGCCCGGCTCCACCCGGCGGCGGACCGCCCCCGGGGGCTCGCCGGGTTCGGCCTCGCCCGGGTGCTCCGCGTCGTCGTCGCCCACCCGAAGGGGACGGTCGCCGCCGGGCTCCTGCTGACCCTGGTGCTGGCCGCCCCGGCGGTCCGGATCCACCTGGACGAGGACTTCCGGCGGTTCCGGCCGGAGCAGGCGCCGAGCATCCGGCTCCAGGACGAGCTCGTGCGGCGGATCGGCGCCGCCCTGACGCCGGTGCTCGCCCTGGTCCCCGCGGCGGACGACCGGGAGCTGCTCGCCCGCTCCGCCCGCCTCGAGGACGCCCTCGACCCGCTGGTTCGCGAGGAGGACGGCGTGCTGGCGGCGGTCTTCGGGCCGGCCCGCGTGGTCCCCCCGTACGACCGCCAGGAGGCGGCCCTCGCCACCCTGCGGCGCCTGCGGGCCTCCGGCGCCCTGCGCCCCGCCGACGTGGAGCGGGAGCTCCTCGCGGCGATGCGGCGCCACGGCTTCCGGGTCGACGCGGAGGCCCGGCGGGTCGCCGCCCGGGTCGCCGCGATCCTCTCCCGGGACCGGGTGCTCACCCTCGAGGAGGCCCGGAAGGGCCCCCTCGGGAAGCTGCTGGCCGACATGCTCCTCGAGCGGGCGGACGGCCGACGGGAGGGGGTGGTCTCCTGCTACCCCCGGGCCGGCATGCGCTCCGCCCGGCTGGTGCCGGTGATGGAGGAGACCGTCGCGAAGACCGGCGTGCCGGCGGAGCTGCTCGGCGCCCAGGTGCTCAGCCGGGCCCTCGGGCCGCTGGTCCTGCGGGACGGGACGATCGCCGTCCTGCTCTCCGCCGCCGGCGTCCTGCTGATCCTCTTCTTCACGTTCCGCCGGATCCTGCTGGTCGTCCTGACCTTCGTTCCCCTGGTGGTCGGGATCGTCGTCTCGGTGGGCCTGATGGCCTGGCTCGGGATCGACTTCAACCTGGTCAGCATCACGATGGTCCCGCTGATCCTCGGGATCGGGATCGACAACGGGATCCACGTGGTCCACCGGTGGCTCACCCACCGGGGGGAGGACCTGGTCGAGGTGTTCCGCCACACCGGCCGCGGGATCGTCACCACGTCGCTGACGACGATGGTCGGCTTCGGCTCCCTGGTCTTCGCCGACTACCCGGGCCTCGTCTCCTCCGGCGTCCTCGCCATCCTCGGCGTCGGCGCCACCCTCGTCACCGCCGTCACCCTCCTCCCCGCCCTCCTCGTCCTCCTGCACGCCCGGGATACTTAGGCACCCAAGGGTTGCTGTAAGGGGCGCGGCGAAACCGGCGGCGGGCGCGGTTGCCCGGGAGGGGGGGCTGTGCCATCTTGGCTGCCCCCTCCCGAGAGAGAACCCCCGGCGCGGGGGCGGGTTCCGGCCCGGCCGCGCGCCCCCATCCCCGAAGGAGCGTCGATCATGGAGAGACCGAGCTGGGAAGAGGCTCTCGCCGCCCAGGAGGCCCACTTCGAGCACTGGGAGAAGGTCAAGGACATCGTCGACCAGCTGATCGACTTCATGCTGAACTACCGGCAGTCCGGCCACCCCGGCGGGTCCCGGTCGAAGGTGCACGCCCTCGTCACCCTGATGCTCTCGGGGGCGATGCGCTGGGACATCCGGAATCCCGACAAGCGGTTCTCCGACCGCTTCGTCCTGGCGGCCGGGCACACGATCCCGCTGGTCTACGCCACCCTCGCCACCCTGAACGAGGCCCTGCGGATCCGCCACGGGGAGACCGGGGACGACCGCTACCTGGTGAAGAACGCCGAGCGGTGGCAGCTCACCTGGGAGGACCTGCTGAAGTTCCGGCGTCGGGGCGGGCTCTCGGGCCACGCGGAGTTCGAGGGGAAGACCCTCTTCCTCAAGTTCAACACCGGGCCCTCCGGCCACGGCCTGCCGGCGATGGCGGGGATGGCCCTCGCCCTCAAGCGGGCCGGCGCCGACGGCGTGCGGGTGTTCGGCATCGAGGGGGAGGGCGGGCTCACCCCCGGCGGGTTCCACGAGATGCTGAACTCCGCCTGGGGGCTCGGCCTCGACAACCTCTACCTGATGGTCGACTGGAACGACTTCGGGATCGACCCGCGGCCGACCTCCCGGGTCGTCTACGGGACGCCCAACGACTGGTTCTCGTCCCACGGCTGGCGGGTCTACGGCGCCGAGGACGGGATGGACTGGGCGCCCCTCGGCCGCGCGCTCCTCGAGGCGGTCCACGAGGCGGAGCCCGGGATGCGCCCGGCGGCGATCTGGTTCCGCACCCGCAAGGGGCGCGGCTACGGCAAGTACGACTACGCCTCCCACGGCGCGCCCCACAAGATGAACTCGCCGGAGTTCTGGGAGACGAAGAAGCCGTTCCAGGAGAAGTACGGCGTCCGCTTCGAGGGGTTCGGCGAGCCGGCCCCGGAGAGCTACGAGGAGCGGATGGCCCAGGCCGAGGCGAACTACAGGATCGTGATGTCGGTCCTGCGGGACGACCCGGAGCTGGTCCGCTACCTCTCCGACCGGCTGGTCGAGCTGGGCGAGTCGGTGCCGGAGGAGATCCCGTCGCTCAAGATCTCCCTCGAGCAGAACCCGTTCACCGACCCGGAGCTGACCGACTTCCGCAACTACCCGCCGGAGGTCTGGATCAAGCCCGGCGAGCAGGCCCCGAACCGGAAGGCCCTCGCGCTCTGGGGCGCCTGGGTCAACGCCTGGGGCAAGAAGAAGTACGGCCGGCCGCTTTTCATCGCGATGTCCGCGGACCTGGCCGACTCGACCAACATCTCCGGCTTCGCCAAGGCGTTCGGCGACTTCGAGGGGTGGGGGATGTACGACCGGGAGAAGAACCCGGACGGCGCCCTCCTGCCCCAGGAGATCACCGAGTTCGCCAACTCCGGCATCTCGGTGGGCGCGGCGAGCGTCAACTTCGCCGCCGACCCGGAGAAGGAGTGGAACGGCTTCGCCACCGCCTGTTCCACCTACGGGTCGTTCAGCTACCTGAAGTACGGGATGATGCGGCTCTACAGCCAGATGGCCCAGGACTGCGACTTCAAGCTCGGGCCGGTGCTGTGGGTCGCCGGGCACTCCGGCCCGGAGACGGCCGACGATTCCCGCACCCACTTCGGGATCTTCGCCCCGTCGGTGACGCAGCTCTTCCCCGAGGGGCAGGTGATCGACCTGCACCCGTGGGAGGCGAACGAGGTCCCGGTGCTGATCGCCGCCGGCCTCGCCACCGGCGTGCCGATCCTGGCGCTGCACCTGACCCGGCCGCCGATCGAGGTGCCCGACCGGGAGGCCCTCGGGATCCCGTCCCACTTCGAGGCGGCCCGCGGCGCGTACGTGATGCGGGACTACGACCCGGGGAAGCCGCGCCAGGGGTGCGTGATCGTCCAGGGGACGACCAGCACCGCGAACCTGGTCAAGGCCCTCCCGATCCTCGAGAAGAAGGGCCTCAACGTGAAGATCGTCGCCGCGGTCAGCCCGCAGCTGTTCGCCCGGCAGGACCAGGCCTACCGGGACGCGGTGCTGCCCTGCGCCGACAAGATCGACTCGATGGGGATCACCAACCGGTCCCGGGACTCGATCGCCCGCTGGATGGCGACGCGGGTCTCCCTCGAGTACACCCTCAGCGCCGACTGGGACGACCGCTGGCGGACCGGCGGCACCCTGGACGACGTGGTCGAGGAGGCGAAGCTGACGGTGGACGACATCGTCGCCGGGATCGAGCGGTTCGTCGCCGAGCGGGAGAAGCGGCTCGCCCACATCGAGGCGGCCCTCTCCGCGGCGCGTTCCTGAGGAGGCAGCCATGCCAGAGATCAGCAGGCGGACCAGGGAGCTGGGAACCGAGAACGCCTTCGTCGTCCTCGCCGAGGTCGGGCGCCTCCAGCGCGAGGGGAAGGACGTCCTCTCCTTCTGCATCGGCCAGCCCGACTTCCCGACGCCGAAGAACATCTGCGACGCGGCGATCCGGGCGATCGAGGAGGGGAAGCACGGCTACACCCCCTCCGCCGGGATCCCGGAGCTCCGCGCCGCGGTGGCGGAGTACCTGGGGAAGATGCGGGGGATCGAGATCGACCCGGAGTGGGTCGTCGTCGCCTCCGGGGCCAAGCCGTTCATCGGGTACACGATCCTCACCGTCACCGACTACGGCGCCGGCCACGAGGTGATCTACCCGAACCCGGGCTTCCCCATCTACGAGTCCCAGATCATCGCCAACGGGGCGAAGCCGGTGCCGCTCTACCTGCGGGAGGACCGGGCGTTCGCGTTCGATCCGCAGGAGCTGGCGGACAAGATCACCGACAACACCCGGCTCGTCATCCTGAACACCCCGCACAACCCGACGGGGGGCATCCTGACGGCGGAGGACCTGGACGCGATCGCCGAGATCCTGCGGAAGCACGAGCACGTCTGGGTCTACGCCGACGAGATCTACTCGCGTCTCGTCTACGACGGCGAGTTCCAGTCGCTGACGAGCCGCGAGGGGATGCGCGACCGGGTGATCATCGCCGACGGCATCTCGAAGACCTGGGCGATGACCGGCTGGCGCATCGGCTACGCGGCCAACCGGCACCTCGCCGAGCACTTCGTCCGCTGGGTCACGAACACCGAGTCGTGCGCCGCCCACCCGAACCAGTACGCGGCGATCGAGGCGATCACCGGCCCCCAGGACGAGGCCGAGAAGATGAAGCGGATCTTCCACGAGCGCCGGGACCTGATCGTCCGGCTGCTCAACGAGGTCCCCGGCTTCAAGTGCCTTTCCCCGGGCGGAGCCTTCTACGTCTGGCCGAACGTGACCGAGGCCTGCGAGATGATCGGCGCCGGGGACTCCGAGGAGCTGCGCCGCCGCCTGCTGCACGAGGCCGGCGTGGCGGTGCTCGCCGACATCCACTTCGGGCCGCGGGTTCCCGGCGAGGGCCAGCACATCCGGCTGAGCTACGCCGCCTCGACGAAGGACATCGAGGAGGGGGTCGGCCGGATCGCCGACTTCATGAAGAAGAACCGGCGCTGAGGGCGGCATCCTGGAAACGGTCGTCGTCATCGCCAACCGGAACGCGGGCCCGCGCCGACGCGGCGGCGGGCCCGCCGCGTTCCTGGCCGCCGCCCGGGACGCGGGCTGGTTCGTCCGCGAGACCGGCTCGGCGGAGGAGGGGCGGCGCGCCGCCCGGGAGGCGGGGGAGGAGGGCGCGGACCTCGTCGTCGCCTGCGGGGGGGACGGGACCGTCCGGTCGGTGGTCACCGGGCTCCTCGACCTGCCGGTGGAAGAACGGCCGGCCCTGGGCCTGGCGCCGGCCGGGCGGGGGAACGACCTGGCCCGGGCCCTCGGGGTGCCCCGGACCGGCGCCGCGCTGGTCTCCTCCCTCGCGTCCGGGCGCGACCGTCCCCTCGACGCGGGGGAGGTGATCGTCGACGGTCGACGCGAGGTGTTCGCGAACGCCCTCGGGATCGGCCTCGACGGGGCGATCGCCCGGCGGGCCCTCACCCTGCCCCTGCCGGGTCTCCTCGCCTACGGGATCGCGGCCCTCGGGGCGATCCTGGCCGGGGAGGCCCCGTGGGACGTGGAGGGGAAACTGGACGGGGAGCCGTTCCGCGGCGCGATGACCCTGGTCTCGGTGGGGAACAGCCCGAGCACTGGCGGGGGGTTCCGGCTGGTCCCGGACGCCGACCCCGGGGACGGGCTCCTCGACTGCTGCCTCGCCGAGGGAGCGGGACGGCTGACCGTGCTCTCGTTCCTGCCGCGGGTCCTCCGGGGCACCCACGGGGCCGATCCCCGGGTGCGCCTCGCCAGGTTCCGCCGTCTCGTGCTGCGGGTTCCCGGCGGGATCCCGGTCCACGGGGACGGCGACCTCCTCTCCGCGGCGGCCCGCGGGCTCGAGGTCTCGGTCCTTCCGGCGGCCCTCCGGTGCCGGGTGCCCGGGAATCGGGTCTGACCTTCCTTTCGTTCCGGGTTGACAGGGGATGCCGCCCCGCCGTATCTAGGGAGGCAGGCTTCCGGGAGGCGCGGACCCCGGAAAGAGGTTCGTGTCGATCCGCGAGGGAGGGGCACCGGGTGAGCGACCAGGGGACCAGGGACCGGCTCCTCGAGCTGGTCCGGAAGAACTCCCGCCTCGACCTGCGGGACGTGGCCGACGACCAGGTCCTGAACTTCGACCTGGGCTACGACTCGGCCGCGCTCCTCAACCTGATGCTCGACATCGAGGACGCCTTCGGCATCGAGATCCCCCCGGAGAAGGTCCCGGAGCTGGTCGGGATCTCCTTCGGCCAGCTCGTCGAGAAGGTCGCGGGGGCGGTCGCCGGCACCGGCGACCTGGCCGCCGGCGGGGAGGACGGATGAAGGCCGCGTACGTGATCGATCCCCGGGCCGAGGGGCTGATCCCCCTGCTGCGGGAGATGGGCGACCTGCTCGCCGCCCGCGGGTTCGACGTCTCCCCGGTGGGCGAGCCGCCGCCCCGGGACGTCAAGCTGGTTCTCCACGCGACGGTGCCGGAGATCGACCGGGTGCTCTACGTCCGCCCCGATCCCTCGGTCTTCGTCGCCACCGTGGTGGAGAGCCCCGACGGAACCCGGTGGCCGGACGTCGAGTCCCTCAAGCGGGACACGTACCGGGTGCTGGTCAAGACGATGTCCAACGTGGTCGTCCACCGGGTAGGGGGCGGCGGCGAGTTCGGTGGGAAGGTCCACTTCATGACGCCGGAGCTCGGTTTCCGCACCCGGCCCGACGAGGAGCTGGCCCGCCGCATCGTCGACTACGTGGCGCCCCTCGCCGAGTCGAAGGTCGTCATCCGGAACCGGCTCGACGAGGACCTGCCCGAGGAGCTCTGGCAGGGGGACGAGGTCGCCCGCTCCCTGATGGCCCACGGCCGGAAGCTCGCGGAGATGAACCTGTTGCCGCAGGTGTTCGACATCCGCTCCCTCCTCGACGAGCGGGACCTGCGGCTGGCGATGAAGATCTTCGGTCTCAAGCAGCTCTCCTACGGCAACCTCTCCGCCCGGCGGGACGCCGAGACGTTCTGGATGACCGGGCGCGGGGTCGACAAGGGGAACCTGCGGGAGATCGGCAGGGACGTCTTCCTGGTCAAGGGGTACGACCCGGAGACGGCGACGATCCTGCTTTCCGTCCCGCCGGGCACGGACCCGACGGCCCGGGTCTCGGTGGACGCGATCGAGCACTACAAGATCTACCGGGCGGTGCCGGAGGTCGGGGCGATCGTCCACGTGCACGCGTGGCTCCCGGGCGTGCCGGCGACGCTCCAGAGCTGGCCCTGCGGGACCGAGCAGCTCGCCGACGAGGTGCGCGACCTGGTCCTCGCGGCGCCGGACCCGTCGCGGGCGGTGATCGGGCTCCGGAACCACGGGCTCACCATCACGGGACACAGCCTCGAGGAGATCTTCGAGCGGATCGAGGGGAAGCTGGTCCAGGAGATCCCTCCCCTCGAGTAGGAAGGAAGGACACATGCCGGGCATCCGCACCGTCGTGGACCTGGTCGACCGGATGGCCGAGGCGCCGCCCGACCACGTCCTCGTGCTGGTCGATGCCCGGGGCCGCCGGACCCGCTTCCCCTGGGTGGAGCTGCACCGGAAGGTCCGGCTCCACGCCGCCTGGCTCGCCGCCCAGGGGCTCCGTCGCGGCGACCGGGTGATCTGCTGCCCCACCAACGACCCGGACGTGGTCGCGAGCTTCCTCGCGCTCCTGTACCTCGGGGCTATCCCCCTCTCGGTCAGCGGTGCGCAACTTGGCCAGGCCCCGGGGAGTCAGCTCCCGTTCGTCGCCGACCTGGTGCAGCGGACGGGAGCGCGGGGCGTCTTCGCCCAGGTGCACCTGGTCGCGGGGAACGACGAGCAGCAGCTCCTGCCCCCGGACGTCCTGGTCGACTTCGTGCCGTCGAGCCTGGACCTCGACGAGGAACCGCCCCCGGTCGAGCGCGCGCTGCCCCGGGTGGAGGACCTGGCCTTCGTCCAGTTCTCGTCCGGGAGCACGTCGCGGCCGAAGGGGGTGAAGATCACCCACGAGAATGCCATCGACAACGTCCGCCTGCTGGTCGAGGTGGGTCGTCGTCGTCCCGACGAAACCGCCGCGACGTGGCTGCCCCTCTACCACGACATGGGGCTCCTCGCGACGTTCTTCTGCTCGCTGTGGCACTGTCCCCGCGAGATGGTGATCATGAACCCGATCCGCTTCCTGATGAAGCCGGTCTCCTGGCTCGAGGAGATCACGCGGATCGGAGGGCGCATCTCCATCTGCCCGAACTTCGCCCTCGACCTCTGCACCGATCGGATCGCCGAGGAGCAGCTCGTCGAGCGCGGCATCGATCTCTCGTCCCTCGAGATGCTCTTCGTCGGTGCCGAGCCGGTGCGGCCTTCGTCCCTGCGCAACTTCCAGGAGCGGTTCCGCCGGTTCGGGCTCGGCGAGAGGGTGCTCTACCCGGTCTACGGCCTCGCCGAGGCGACCCTGGTCGTCACCGCCCCCGGGTACCGGGAGCCGATCGTCACCCGCGAGGTGGACGGCATCGAGGTTCCCGCGGTCGGCCGGCCCCTCGGGGACTTCCGCATCCGGATCGTGAAGGAAGACGGCACCGATGCCGCCCCGGGGGAGATCGGCGAGATCTGGCTCAGGGGGACCTCGGTCACTGCCGGCT
>JAMOQA010000323.1 GCA_027064265.1 Acidobacteriota bacterium | reverse complement strand
ACCGTCCACCGCTGGGACGAGCGGCTGACCACCGTTGCCGCCGAGCGGATGCTGATCGAGGCGGATGTCTCCCGGAAACGCCGCAGGCAGGTGGTCGACAAGATCGCCGCCACCCTGATTCTCCAGGGCTGGCTCGACCGGAGAAACCTGCCCGGCGGCGGATCCCTCCCGCCGATCCCGCCGGCGCGGGGAGGGCGCGGATGAGGGGTGCCCGGTTCGTCCTTCTCGGGCTCGTCGTCGTCCTCGCCCTCGCCCTCGCGCTCCTCTTCGCGTGGGCCGACTGGGTGCGCACCCCGCGAGGCCACCGGGGCGACCCGCCGGTGATCGTCCGGGTGGAGCCGGGCAGCTCCGCGCGGGAGGTGGCCCGGCTCCTCGAGGAGAAGGGGCTGGTCCGCCCCGCCTGGGCCCTCACCTGGTGGCTGCGCCTCGGGGGCGCCGCGGGGAGGATCCAGGCGGGGGAGTACCGCTTCGACCCGCCGGTCACCCCCGTGGACGTCGTCCGCCGCCTGGTCGAGGGGCGCACCCGGCTCGTCCGGGTGACGATCCCCGAGGGGCTCACCCTGTGGGAGACCGCCGACGTCCTCGCCGGCGCCGGGATCGCGCCCCGGGACGACCTCCTCGCCGCCTTCCGCGACCCGGCCCCGGTCCGGCGGCTCGATCCTCGGGCGACGGACCTGGAGGGCTACCTCTTCCCGGAGACCTACCGCTTCGAGCCCGGCTGGCCCGCCGACCGCGTGGCGCGGGAACTGGTCACCACCTTCCGGCGGACGTTCGTCGAGCCCCACCGGGAGGAGATCGAGGCGAGCGGGATGTCCCTCCGCGAGATCGTCACCGTCGCCTCCCTCGTCGAGAAGGAGACGGCGCGGGACGACGAGCGCCCCCTGGTCGCCGCGGTCTACCTGCGGCGCCTCTCCCGGGGGATGCGCCTGCAGTGCGACCCGACGATCGTCTACGCGAAGAAGCTCGAGGGGAAGTGGGACGGGCGGATCCACCGGCGGGACCTCCGCTGGGACCACCCGTACAACACCTACGTCCACTCCGGGCTGCCCCCGGGCCCGATCGCCTCGCCCGGCCTCGCCTCGCTCCTCGCCGTCCTCCACCCCCGGGACGAGGGCTACCTCTACTTCGTCGCCCGCGGCGACGGCACACACGTCTTCTCCCGCACCTTCCGGGAGCACCTCGCCGCCGTCCGCCGCTACCAGAAGCCCCGCCGCCGCCGCTGAGGCCCGCTGCCGGGGTCTTGCGCTCCTTTCCTTCCCCTCTCGGGCGGCGCGGAGCGCCGCGGGAAGGCGGGATAACGCCGCTTCTTGCAAGGGGGGTGTTCGATAACGGTCGATTCTGCAAGGTCGGAGCTGGATAACCCGCGATTTCGCAACTCGCAACCGCCCGGAAACCCGCGAAACTTGCAAATCTGGCGGTTATCGAACACCCCACTTGCAGCATCGGGCGTTGTCCCGCCCCCTCACCGGGGCGATCCCGGGGGGATTCCTGGTTTCCGGGGTTGTCCCTCTTCGTCCCGTTCGGCCGCATCCGGAAGCTCGCCGCCGCCGCTGACCGCCTCGTCGGTCTTCGCCCGCGAGGTCCTTCCGCGCCTTCCTCCTGGTGCCTTCCGCGGGGCGGCTCCGGGGACGCGGGTGCGGGCCTCCAGCTTTCGCACCGGCTCGACCAGCGGCGGTCCCGGGGGGCTCTTCCCGCGGCCGGACGCTCCACCGGAGCGTCCGGCAATCCGTTTGGTCGGGCCTGCGGCCCGCCCAAGCCGGAAGCGGGGCCCTCCCTCCGCGCCTGGGGGTTCACAGGCCGCCCTCCTTGCGCTTCGCCTCCTTTCCCTGGCGGCCGGTTCGCCCCGGGCGCTGCGCGCCCCCGCCGCCTCGCGGCCCGGGGGCCGCTCGGCGGCTCCGTCTCGGCGCTCCGGGCCCCGCGACTGCCGGGTCTCGCAGGGCTCGCCAGAGTCGGCCGGGAAGGACCCCGGCGGGCTCGGGAGGTGGCGGGTGCGTCACGGAGAACGGAGGGCGGTTCCCCCGCTTCAGGCAACGCACACGGTCCGCGGCGGAGGGGATGCGGGGGCGGACCGACTCTTTCGTGCCGTGCGAGACGTAGGGGCGCAGCGTGCTGCGCCCGTGTCGCCCGCAGGGCGACCATCATGGCGGTGCTTCGCACCGCACGGGTCCAGCACGCTGGACCCTACGGCCGGGAGGACGTTCCCCCGGAGCGCCGGGGG
>JAMOQA010000322.1 GCA_027064265.1 Acidobacteriota bacterium | reverse complement strand
AGGTCGTACCAGTCTTCCTCCCCCTCCCCCGGAGGTTCCATGAGAAGTCCCTTCTCCCGCAGGTGCGACGTCCAGCAGGCCTTCTCCTTCCGCTTCCGCTTCCGCTTCTTCTTCCCGTACACGTCCTCCAGGTCCAGCCCGGTCCGCTCCAGGAACTCTCCGAGCGTTGGAACACCGCCGTCGACCACGAGGTCGCCCAGCTCCTCGAGCACGCGCGCCGTCCCCGCCCGGTCGAGGTTCTCCCGGATGTTTCGGAGCACGATCTCCCGGGCACGCTCCTCGAGGACGATGGCGCACCCCGGGGGCAGGGTCGGAAAACCCTTCTCGACCTGCCGAAGGACCTCCCTTCCCGTCCCTCCCAGGAGGGCCCGGAACCGGCGATCGAAGCGGAACTTCCGGTCGACCTGGCCGACGAAGTCGAGGACCAGGAGCACGTCCTTGTCCTCGGCGTGGCGCAGGCCTCGGCCGAGCTGCTGCAGGAAGACGGTTGCACTCTCGGTCGGACGCAGGAACAGCACGGTATCGATCGCGGGAACGTCCAGCCCCTCGTTGAACAGGTCGACCGAGAAGATCGCCCGGAGCCGGCCCTCCCGCAGGTCCTGCAGGGCCTTCTCCCGTTCCTCCCGTGGCGTGTCGGCGGTGACTGCACGCGCCGGGAGGCCTGCCGCCTCGAACTTCCGCGCCATGAAGCGGGCATGGGCCTGGCCGACGCAGAATCCGAGCGCGCGCATCCGTCCCGGGTCCTCCACGTACCGCCGGACCGCGTCCAGGATCTTCCGCGCCCGGGCATCGTTGCCGGTGTAAAGCCCCTCCAGCTCGCTGTCGACGAACCGCCCACGGCTCCAGCCGATCCCCCGCAGGTCGGTTCCGTCCTCGACGACCAGGTAGCGAAACGGGGCCAGCAGCTGGCGCTCGAGGGCGTGCCAGAGCCGCATCTCGGCCGCGACCCGGCCGTCGAACCAGCCGAGGATCGACCGCCCGTCGGCCCGCTCGGGCGTGGCCGTGAGCCCGAGCAGCCACCGGGGCCGGAAATGGTCGAGGATCTCCTCCCAGGTCCGGGCTGCCGCGTGGTGGATCTCGTCGACGATCACCATCCCGAACCGGTCCGGCGCCAGCTCTCCCGGGATCTTCCGGGAAAGGGACTGGACGCTGGCGAAGACGTGGTTCCAGCGCGTGGGCCTGTTCCCGTCCACGAGGAGCTCGCCGAAGCCCGGATCGCGCAGGACCTGGCGGAACGTGGCCTGCGCCTGGAGAAGAATCTCCTTCCGATGGGCGACAAAGAGGAGGGAGAGATCGCGGCCCGCGCGGCGCTCCCGTTCGCGCAGCCGCCGGTAGTCGAGGGCGGCCACGACCGTCTTCCCGGTTCCGGTCGGCGCCACGACCAGGTTCCGCGTGTAGCCCCGTTGCCGCTCGGCGGCGAGCCGGTCCAGGATCTCCCGCTGGAACGGCCACGGCCTGACGTCGAGGAAGAACGGGATGGTCGACCCCGCTCCGCGCGCCTCTCCGAGTGCTTCCGCGAGGCGATCGCCGTCCCGGCCGGGATCGTAAGGAGAGAAGTCGGGGCTCTCCCAGTACTGCTCGAAGACCGCGGTCATCCGCTCCACCACGAACGGGTTCTCTACGGACGACAGGCGCAGGTTCCACTCGAGACCGTCGGTGATCGCCCGGTGGGAGAGGTTGGACGAACCCAGGACCGCGGTCGTGAAGCCGGACTCCCGGTGGAAGATCCAGGCCTTCGCATGGAGGGGGGTCGTCCGCGGGTCCCAGCCGACCCGGACCTCCGCGCCCAGCCGACACAGCTCGTCGACGACACGACGGCTCGTCGCCCCGAGGTAGGTCGAGGTGACGACCCGCATCCGGCCGGGACGGTCCCGCAGGAACGCCTCGATGTCCTCGCGCAGCGCGAGGTACCCGGTCCACCGGAGGAACGCGATCACCGCGTCCACCCGGTCCGCGGTACGGATCTCCTCCCGGAGGACGTGCAGGATCGACGGCTCCCGGCGGGCGTTGGCCAGGAACGCGGTCTCGGAAAGGGGGATCGCCGGTATCGGTGCCGGGACCGCCGTGCCGACAGGGAGACCCGCCGGTGCCACCGCCCTCAGCACCCGCGCCGGCGGTGCCAGGCGCGCCCCGCTCCCGGCTTCTCCCAGGGCCTCGAGGAGCCGGTTCACGATCTCGGGGACCCGCTCGCGGGCATGCTCTGCGCCGACGGCTCCCAGCAGGTCCCGGGCAAGGTGCGCCAGGTGCTGCGTCGCCAGGCGGACGAGCAGCTCGGCTTCGTCTTTCCCGAGCTTCTCGACGGAAACCCGGTTCCAGCCCAGCTTCTCGATCGCCCGTTCGAGGGCCTCGGTGACCAGTCGTTCGTGGATCCCGGGACGGAGCGGTTCCATGGCGCGACCTCCCCGCGCCAGGATACCAGCCGGGGGACGAAATCCGGCGCCTCGCCGGAGAACGGGGAACATCCCCCCTCGAAGTGTCACCCGGGGGGACACATCCCTCCCTGGTTTGTCACCGCGGCGGGGAGCGAAGCGGTGCGGGCCGGCGGCGTGCGGCCGCAAGTCGTTGATTCTTCGTCGGCGGGACCGGCCGAACGGCCCGGTCCGGGTGCGCGAGGTGACAAACGAGGGAGAGATGTGTGGGATCAGGTGACAGGAAGGGGAGGGATGTCGCGCAACGGCGCGCATTCCGCCGTCCGCCTGTCGCGGTTCCCGGATCGTGAAGGGCGTGGGGGGATGCGGTGAAACGCCGGGCGGGCCGCGCGCGGGTCAGGAGACCGGGACGCGGGGCAGGGCCGGGTGGATGCGGGAGACGATCTCGTAGTGGATCGTGCCGGCCCAGGCGGCGAGGTCCTCGGCGCGGAGTTCCTCGCCGCCGGAACGGCCGAGCAGGACGACCTCGTCGCCGGCGGCGGCGCCGGGCACGTCGGTGACGTCGACCATCGTCATGTTCATGCAGACGCGGCCGACCACCGGTGCCCGCCGGCCCCGGACCAGCACGTGGGCCCGGCCGGAGAGCGCCCGCGGGTACCCCTCGTAGTAGCCGACGGGCAGCACGGCGAGCCGCATCGGGCGGGTCGCCCGGTACGTGCGGCCGTAGCCGACGTACTCCCCCGCCGGCACGTCCTTCACCTGGGCGACCCGGGCCTTCCAGGTCATCGCCGGGCGCAGCTCGATTTCCCCGAGGCCCCGCTCCCGGGCGGAGACCAGGGTCTCCCGGGAGGGCCACAGGCCGTAGAGGGAGATCCCCGCCCGGACCAGGTCCAGGTGGGTCTCCGGGAAGAGCAGTACCGCGGCCGAACAGGCGGTGTGGCGGAGCCCCGGCCGGATCCCCTCCGCCTCGAGGCGCGCCACCGCCCGCCGGAACCGGGCGAGCTGCTCCCGGGCGAACGAGTGGTCGGTGGTGTCCTCGATGTCGGCGAAATGGGTCCCGACGCCGGCGATCTCCACGCCCTCGGCGCCGGCGATGCGACGCGCCAGCGCCAGCAGCTCGTCCTCCCGGAGCCCCTGGCGGTTCGTCCCGGTCTCGACCTTGAGGTGTACCCGCGCGGGTCGTCCCGCCTCCCGGGCGGCGGCGGCGAGGGCCGGCACGGCCTCCGGGTCGTAGAGGGTCAGCTCGAGGCCCGCGGCGACGGCGGCCGGAAACCCCTCCGCGGGCACGTGGCCGACGACCAGGACCGGCGTCTCCGGGCCGACCAGTTCGCGGAGTTCCAGCCCCTCGGCCAGGTTGCCGACGGCGAGGACGTCCGCGCCGGCGCGGAGGGCGGCCGGGGCCACCAGGCGCACGCCGTGCCCGTAGGCGTTCGACTTGACGACCGCCCCGAGCCGCGCGTCCCCGGCCAGCCGGGCCCGCAGGGCGCGGACGTTCCCGGCGAGGGCCGCGAGGTCGATCTCGAGCCAGGTCAGGGTTCCGGGGGGAAGTTCGGGCCGCATGGCCCGATCATAGGGCGTTCGCGCGCCGGCTGCTCCTCGCGGGAGCGCCTCCTCCTCTCCCCCGGTGATGGAGACCGTACTTCTCCAGCTTCCGGTAGAGGGTGGTCCGGCCGATCCCCAGGGTCCGGGCGGCGAGGGAGAGGTTGCCGCGGTGGGCGTGGAGCACTCGCACGATGTGCTGGCGTTCCACCTCCTCGAGGGTCGGCAGGGAGGACGGATCGAGGGCGCGCGTTTCCCCGCCTTCCCCCGTTTCCCGGACCGCCCGCGCCCG
>JAMOQA010000321.1 GCA_027064265.1 Acidobacteriota bacterium | reverse complement strand
CCCGGTCCAGCAGGTAGGGAGGCAGGTGCTCCGGGGCGATCGGGTCGTCCCCGGCGATCACGAGGGCACGGCGCAGGACGTTGTAGAGCTCCCGGACGTTCCCCGGCCACTCGTGGGCCTCGAGGATCTCCATCGTCTCCGGCAGGATCCGGCACCGGCCGCCCGGACAGGCCTCCCGCAGCAGGTGGTCGACCAGCTCGGGCAGGTCCTCCTTCCTCTCCCGCAGGGGTGGAATCGTCACGGGGAAGACCGAGAGGCGGTAGTAGAGATCCTCGCGGAAGAGTCCCTTCCGGACCAGGGCGGCGAGGTCCCGGTTGGTGGCGGCGATGATCCGGACGTCGACGCGCACGGGCCGGTCGCCGCCGAGGCGGGTCACGGTCTTCTCCTGGAGCACCCGCAGCAGCTTCGCCTGCACCGCCGGCGACAGCTCGCCGATCTCGTCGAGCAGCAGCGTCCCCCCGTCCGCCTGCTCGAACTTCCCGGCGCGGGCCTCGTGGGCGCCGGTGAACGACCCCTTCTCGTGGCCGAACAGCTCGCTCTCGAGGAGCGACTCCGGCAGGGCCGCGCAGTTGATCGCGACGAACGGCCCCTCCCTCCGCGGTCCCTCGAAGTGGATCGCCCGGGCGAACAGCTCCTTCCCCGTCCCGGACTCCCCCTGGAGCAGCACGGTCAGGTCGGTGGGAATCACCTTCTCGAGGAGCAGCACGGTCTCCCGGAGCCCGCCCCGGATCCCGACGATCCCCTCGAACGAGTAGCGGCTCCCCAGCTCGCTGCGGAGCTTCCGCACCTCCCGGGCCAGCTGCCCGATCTCGAGGGCGTTCCTCACCGCGATCCGGAGCCGGTCCATGTCGAACGGCTTGGTGAGGAAGTCCTGGGCCCCGAGCTTCATCGCCTCGACGGCGTTCTCCACCGAGCCGTGGGCGGTCAGCACGATCACCGGCAGCTCCGGGTGGGTCCGGCGGAGCCGGGAGAGGGTCTCCAGCCCGTCGATCCCGGGGAGCATCAGGTCGAGGAGGACCAGGTCCGGGACCTCGGCATCGATCCGTTCGAGAGCCTCCTCCCCGCTGACCGCGGTGGCGACCCGGTGGCCGTCCCGCTCGAGGTTGAAGGCGAGGAGTCGCCGCAGGGACGGCTCGTCGTCGACGACGAGAACCATGGCGGCTTGGACGTGGGTTCCCGGGGGAACGAGCGGCGTCGACTCCACCATGGCGGCCTCCCGCGCCGGGTTCGGCGCTCGGCCCTTCCCGAGAAACCCGCTTCCGGGGGGAATATGGGTCCCGGCGGGATGTTGTGCCACTTCGGAACGCTCGTACCGTTCCGGGAAGGAACAGGTTCTTCCGCGAACGTCATCGTCATGTTCGTCGTTGCCCGAGCTTTTCCGCGCCCGCCCTCGCGGATCACGGCATGAAACTTGCTCGGTACGGAGTGATGGGTGCGAAGGATCCGGTACGGGGTTCCGGGGGACCCCTCTCTTCCCGCGCGCCGGCGGCCGTCGGCGACGACCCCGCGTCCAGGCGGGCCATCTCCCGCGGGACGGCCCGGGAGGCGGTCGCCCTTCTCTCCGGGCTTCTCGACGCGCTGCCGGACGCGGTGCTGGTCACCGACGCCGACGGCCACGTGCTCTGGGTCAACGCCGAGTTCCAGGAACTGTTCGGCCTCGAGCCCGCCGCCCTCGACGGCCGGAAGGTAAGCCTCCTCGCCGGACCCTACGAGGAACAGGCGGAGGGGAGACACGTCCTCGCCCTGGTCCGGCGCGGGGAGGGAGAACTGGAACTGCCGGCCTTCAAGGCGAGCGGAGAGAGCTTCCCCTGCCTCGTCCGGGTGCGCCGTCTCGACGATCTCGGGGGCCGTCCGGCCCGCATCGTCACCGTCACCGACCAGACCGAGTCCCAGCGCCTGCGCGCCGAGCTGGTGGCCCGTGCCGAGATCATCCAGCAGGAAAAGGAGATCCTGCGGGCGACCGCCGCCTGCCTCGACCGGGAGGGCCTGGTCGTCGTCGACGAGACCGAGCGCCTCGTGCTGGTCAACCAGGCGGCCCGGGACCTCCTGGGCCTCCGGGAGGGAGAACTCCAGGGGAAGCTGCTGGTCGAACTGCCGCTGCCGGGAGACGTGCGGGGCACGTGGCTCGCGTTCCTCGCGGGGCCGGAGCGGACCCTCTCCTTCACGACCCGCATGGCCGGACCTGGAGGGGAACGAACGCTGCTCGTCCGGCTCGCCCGCGCCTGGAACTCCCGGGGGCTTCCCATCGCGAGTTTCCTCACCGTCCGGGAACTCGACGGAAGCGAGGAAGGGAAACACCAGCGGCACGAGTTCCTCGAGCGGATCGGCCACGAGCTGCGCACGCCGCTCGCCTCGATCCGCGGGTTCCTCGCCACCCTGCGCGCCGCCCCCGACCTGGACGAGGCCACCCGGGCCGAGTTCCTCTCGATCCTGGACCAGGAGGCCCATCGCCTGGAACGGATGGTCGAAGCGCTCCTCGAGGTCGCGCATACCGGGAGGGAGAACCTCCATCTCTCCCGCCGGGTCCTCGACCTCGCCGACCTGGTGCGCCACGCGGTCGCGCTCCTCCGGGAACGTCATCCCGCGGTCCGCATCGAGCTGGCCACCGCGGACGGGCCCTTCCCCTGCTGGGTCGACCCGACCCGGATCGAACGCGTGATCCTCCACGTGCTGGAGAACGCGGTGGTCCACGGCGCGGGGGAACGGGGCATCGACGTCCGGCTGGCGCGGGAGGAGGGGCGGGCCCGCCTCGTCGTGCGCGACCACGGCCCCGGCGTGCCTCCCGGGGACCTCCCGCGGATCTTCGACCCGTTCTACCGGGTCGTCCAGGCGGCCCGGGACGCGCCGGCCACCTCGGGGCTCGGTCTCGCCGTCTGCCGCCAGGTGGTCGAGCGTCACGGGGGCGAGATCCGGGCGGAGCTGCCCGCGGGGGGCGGGCTCGCCGTGACCATCGAGCTGCCCCTCGATGTACCGGCCTCACCGGAAGGACGGGCCACCCCCGGCGGAACCGACGATCGATGATTCATAATCGCCCGGAAGGGTTCGCGCGCGCCCGCGGGACGATTTCCGTCCGCGGCGAGCAGCGAACCGGGGAGGGAGGATGTCCCGCAAGACCCGCCTGACCGCCATCGTCGCCACCCTGGGACCCGCCTGCGCCGGGGAACGGGTGCTCCGCCGGGTGCTCCGCGCCGGCGTCGACGTGGCACGCCTGAACATGAGCCACGGGGACCACGCGTTCCACCGCCGGATGGTCCGGCTGGTGCGGCGCATCTCCCGCGAACTCGGCCGTCCCATCGGGATCATGGCCGACCTGCAGGGCCCGAAGGTCCGCCTGGGCAGTTTCGACGGGCCGATCTCCCTGCGGCGGGGAGCCACCCTCGTCCTGACGACCCGGGCCTCCGAGACCGACCCGGAGCGGCTGGTCCTCCCGGTCGACTACCGGCACCTGCCGGTGGAGACCTCCCGGGGCCACGAGCTGCTGCTCGCCGACGGGGCCGTGCGCCTCAAGGTCGAGCGCGTGCGGGGCCACCGGGTCATCTGCCGGGTCCTCGAGGGAAAGGAGATCGGCCCGCGGGCCGGACTCTCCCTGCCCCACGCGACGGCGGTCCGGTCGGCCCTCACCGCGAAGGACCGGCGAGACCTGGCCCTGGCGGTGGAGCTGGGCGTCGACTTCGTCGCCTGCTCCTTCGTCCGGCGGCCGGACGACATGCGCCTCGCCCGGCGCCTCGTCCGCCGTCTCGGGGGCGACCAGCACCTGGTCGCCAAGATCGAGACCCGCCAGGCGGTGGAGAACCTGGACGAGATCCTGGCCGAGGCCGACGCGGTGATGGTCGCCCGGGGCGACCTGGGGATCGACCTGCCCCCGGAGCGGGTGCCGGTGGAGCAGAAGCGGATCATCCAGGTCGCCGGGGCGGCGGGTAAGCCGGTGATCACCGCCACCCAGATGCTGGAATCGATGCGGTTCGCCTCGCGGCCGACCCGGGCCGAGGCGTCGGACGTGGCGAACGCCGTCTTCGACGGCACGTGGGCCGTCATGCTCAGCGCCGAGACCGCCTCCGGGGAGTACCCGGTGGAGGCGGTGAAAATGATGGACCGGATCGTGCGGGCGGCGGAGGAGATGCTGCTCAGGCGTCCCCGGCGCCGGCCCGCGGTTGCCGCCCACTCGATCGCCGAGGCGATCGCGGAAGAGGGAGCCTGGCTGGCCTTCGACGTGGGCGCCCGGGCGATGGTCGCCCTGACCCGCTCCGGGGCCACGGCGCGCCAGGTCGCGCGCCAGCTCCCCGCCCTGCCGACCTACGCCTACACCCCTTCCCGCCGGGTCCTCACGCGGATGACCCTCTACCGGGGAATCGAGCCCCGGCTGCTCCCGATGCAGCGGACCTTCACCGCGGCGATCCGCAAGGTCGAGGCCGACCTGCGGAAGCGGAAGGACGTCGACCCGGGGGAGCTGGTCGTGATCCTCGGCGGCTCGCCGGACGAACCCCTCGGGGTGACGAACCGCCTGGTCGTTCACCAGGTGCGCTGACCCGCGAACGGCCCCGGACCCGCGCGGCGCGACGCGGCACCCCGGGCACGCCGCGGGCGGGATGCCGCATCCGCGCCAACGATCCCTTGGCCACCGGGGGCGGGTCGCCGTACAAGTTCAGCAGCAGTCCGGGAACGCCCTTCCCCGCCTCCGTCCCGAGGGAACGGGAAGGGCACCGGAAGGCCACGAGACGGGAAGGGTCGGCGTCGGGCCGGGGCAACCGATGGATTCGGGGTTCGGCGCCGATCCCCGCCCGCCGCGCGGCGGACCGGTTCCGTGTTCCCGGCCGAAGGAAGGTGCCTCCTCGGCTCGATCCCCCGCCCCCCGGGCGGGGGAGTCCTTGCCGGGTGCCCGGGGTCACTCCCCGGGCACCGGCTCGATCGTTCCCTCCCGCAGGAACCAGAGCTCCCGCCGCGGGGGCCGGGGAAGACCGAGGGCCCGTGCCACGGCCCGGGCGTAGACGGCGAGCTGGGGCGCGTAGTGCCGGGCGAGGCGCGCCCGGTCAGCGGGGGTCGCCGCCCGGTCGGTCTTGTGGTCCGCGACGACCACGTCGCCGGTCTCCGGGTCCTCGTAGAGCAGGTCGATGGTGCCGCTCCAGGCGAACGCCCCTTCCGCTTCCGGGTCCGCTTCCAGTGCCAGGGGCACCTCCCGTCCCAGGATCCCGGGGAAGATGTCGACGAACCGCCGGAACGGGAAGCTCCCGGGGAAACCGTCCAGGACCGCGCGCACTTCCTCGGCGACGTCCTCCCGGATCTCCTCCCCGGCCGCCGCCACCAGGAGGCCCGGCAGCCGGGCGACGAGCAGCCCTTCCCAGCTCGCCGCCGGGTCGCTCCCCGGCACGAACAGCTCCATCAGCCGGTGGACGACCGTCCCGGCGGCGAGCAGCACGTCCCGCTCCCGCGGGTCGGCGGGAAACGGCGGGGGGCCGTCCCCTTCTTCCTCGTCTCCTTCGCCCTCCTCGGCGGCCCCGGAGGGGGACCGGAGCAGCGCGACGGCGGCCCGGGCCGCGGCCTCCTTCCGGCGCCCCCGTGCTTCCGCGAGGATCTCCCGCACCGGCGGCAGCGGCCGGCACGCGTCGATGTCTTCCCGGGACCCTTCTTCCCCCGTCGCGACGCCCCCGAGGATCCGGTACCGGACGCCGTCCTCCCCGGTCCTTTCGCTCTCCCCCGCCGCCAGCATGGCGGCGAACGGGGCGGGCCGGACGGACGCCAGCCGGCCCACCACCGTGTCGTCCCGTTCCTTCCCCTCGGCGGGCCAGCATCCGCAGAGGACGAGCCTCCTCCGGGGACGGGTCGCGGCCACGTAGAACATCCGCGTCTCCTCCGCGGACCCCTTTCGCTCCGCCAGTTCCCGGCGGCGCGCGTCTCCCGGCAGGGCCCGCCCCCCCACCGCCACCAGGACCTTCCCCCCGTCCCGGACGATGCGGGGACCGTCGCCGTTCCCTCTTCCCTGGATCCGGTGATGGAGGTCGACGACGTAGACCTCGTCGAAGGTCAGCCCCTTCGCCTTGTGGATCGTCAGTACGCGGACGGCGTCCTCCGCCTCGTCCACCGCGGCGGACGCCTCGATCTCGAGGAGGCCGGCGGTGGTCTCCCGGAGGGCGCGGAGGACCTGCTGCGGGCTGCCGGCGAGACCCCGCAGCCGCTCGAGGAGTCGCCGGAGGAACGCCTGCTGGTACCCGACCCGGGTCTCTCCCTGCCACCGGGCCGCCGCCTCGGCGAACGGGAGCAGCCTGTCGGCGAGGCGGCGGACGAACGCGTCGGCCCGGCCCTCCCGGAACGACTCCCGCAGCTCCGCCAGGACCTCGACGAAGTGGATCGCCGCGGCCTCCCAGCCGCGGATCCGGGCGAGTCCCGGGACGTCTTCCTCGTGGCCCCGGAGCCACGCCGCCACGTCCCGCAGCAGCCCGGCCGCCGTCCCCTCCGCCGCGGGATCCTCCCCGAGGGAGGCGGCGACCCCGGGGAACCCCCGCCGCCACAGGCGGGGGAGGGCGGCGTCCGGCACCCCGGCAAACGGCGCCCGGAGCGCGGCGACGAGGGCGACCTGGTCCGCCGGGTCGACGACCGTCCGGACGACGGCAGCCAGGTCGACCACGTCCCGGCGGCGCGTCCAGTCCCGCTCCCGTTCCACGACGCAGGGGATGCCGGCGGCGCGCAGGGCGTCGAGATAGGGTCCCTGCGTCGTCGTCGCCCGGAGCAGGATGGCGACCCGGCCCGGCCGGAACTCCGGGTCGTCCTGCATCCTCCCGGCGAGGTCCCGGGCGATCGCCGCCGCCTCCAGCTCCCGCGCCCGCTCCGCCCCGGTCCCGGGGCCGGCGTCGTCCCCCGGGGTCCCCGGGCCGGGCAGGTCCCAGGAGGCCCACACCTCCACCGGGGCCCGGTCGCCGGGAAGGGGCGGGGGGCCGGCGTCCCCCGCGGGCACCAGGTCCTCCCAGGGGGGCTGGATCCCGGGTTCGGGGACCAGCAGGGGCCCGGCGGAACGGGCGACCTCGTCGAGGATCGGCGGGACCGAGCGGAAGTTGACGACCAGGGAGTGGACCTCGCCGCCGGCGGCCAGGACCCGGCGAAGGAACTCTTCGTAGGCGGCGAGGTCCGCCGAGCGGAACCCGTAGATCGACTGCTTCGGGTCTCCCACGACGAACAGGCCCGGGCGGAGACCGGGCCCGTCCTCGAGGGCGAGGAGCCGGACGATCTCGTACTGGAGGGGATCGGTGTCCTGCACCTCGTCGACCAGGAGCTGGTCCAGGGAGGCGCGCACCGCGCGGAGCACCCCCCGGTGGCTCGCCAGCAGCCGCCGCGCCTCGACGAGGAGTCCCTGGAACCCGATCGCCCCCTCCGCGAGGAGGCGTTCCCGGGCCGGCGGCAGCCAGCGGGCGAGGACCCGGTGGAGCGCCCCGAGGAAGGCCGGGTCCAGGTCCCGCACCTCCCGCAGCAGGTCCCGGAGCCCGAGGCAGCGCCGCCGGAACCCGGCGACCTCCCCGGGGGGAAGCAGCGTGACGGGCTTCTTCCCCGGCCT
>JAMOQA010000320.1 GCA_027064265.1 Acidobacteriota bacterium | reverse complement strand
GGACCCCGGCGTGTAGGCCCGGGAGACGCATGGACCGGCGAGGAAGAGAAGGAACAGGGTGAACAGGACCAGCCGAACGCGGAGCGGAAGCATGCAGACCTCCCCGCTCCCCCCGCAGGAAGATACGCCCGAACGGCTTGGCGGGAACCCCGGATCGAGGTTACCTTTCTCCGAGGGCGGGTAATGCTGTTTCAGTCGCAGGAGTGTGCCGCGTGCCAGCCACTCGCAACCTTCTCCTCCCTGCCCTCTCCAGCGTGCTCGTCCTCCTTGCCCTGCCCCTCGCGGGGGCCGCGGAACGGTGGGTCGCCCCGGACGGTGACGACGGGAACCCGGGGACGCGGGACGCCCCCTGGCGTACGATCCAGCACGCCGCCGAGGTGGCCGAGCCCGGCGACGTGGTGAACGTCCGGGAAGGAACGTACGCCGAGCAGGTGACGGTCCTGGTCTCCGGCACCGAGGACGCGCCGATCGTCTTCCGCGCGGCGCCGGGCGAGCACCCGGTGATCGACGGGAGCACGCTCCCGGTCCCCGAGGGAGACTCCGCCCTCGTCGAGATCGCGGACCGGGACTTCGTGCACCTGGTGGGCCTCGAGATCCGGTCCTGGAAGACGACCGACCCGGACCGGTTCGTCATCGGCGCCTGGGTCCACGGCGGCTGCCGCGGGATCGTGCTCGAGAACCTCCACGTGCACGACATCCGCCACGACGACGCCCAGGGGGGAGCCAACGCCATCGGCGTCTACGGCGACGCGGCGACGCCGGTCCGGGACCTGGTGATCCGCGGCTGCGAGGTGAACGACTGCACTCTCGCCTGGAGCGAGGCGATCACGATCAACGGCAACGTGGACGGGTTCCTCGTCGAGGGGAACCGGGTCCACGACGTGAACAACATCGGGATCGACGCGATCGGCGGCGAGGGAACCGGCCCGGTCGACGACGCGGCGCGCAACGGGACGATCCGCGACAACCTCGTGTGGAACGTCTCGTCGGTGGACAACCCGGCGTACAACGGGGAACGTTCCGCCGGCGGGATCTACGTCGACTGCGGGACCGACATCGTGATCGAGCGGAACCGGGTCCACCACGCGGACCTGGGGATCGAGGTCGGGTGCGAGCACTCCGGGCGGGAGGCGACCCGGGTCACCGTCCGGAGCAACGTGCTGTGGAACTGCTGGGTCACCGGGATCGCCTTCGGCGGCTACGACACGTCCGTCGGGTGGACCACCGACACGACGATCACCGGCAACACCCTCTGGAAGAACGACACGACCGCCTCGGGCACCGGCGAGATGATGGTCCAGCGGGCCCGGAACGTGACCCTGCGGGAGAACCTGCTGGTGACGACCGACCAGGCGATCGGCTGGACGAACTGGTTCGGCCCGGCCGACACCGTCGACGTGACGTTCCGGGACGACCTCGTCCACTCGCCGGGCGGGGGCGACACGACGTTCGTCTGGCACGACGAGGAGTACGGGAGCCTCGCCGAGCTCCAGTCCGGGGCGGGCCAGGAGACCGGGTCCATCGCCGACGACCCGCGCCTGCTGGCGCCGGAGGCCGCGGAGCCGGACTTCCACCTGGCGCCGGGCAGCCCGGCGATCGACGGCGGGAACCCGGGCGACCTGCCACCGGCGGACGCCACCGACATGGACGGCGAGCCGCGCCTCGGAGGCGCCGCCCTCGACCTCGGCGCCGACGAATGTCATGCCGCCGCGGCGGTCGCGGGGCTCGCGCTGCGGACGCTGGCGGGTGGCGCCACCGAACTGACCTGGCCCGCCCGGGCCGGCGAGGCCTCGTGGGACGTCGCCCGGGGCGACGTCGCCGCCCTGCGCTCGAGCGGCGGCGACTTCTCCGCCGCCACCGAGACCTGCCTCGGCGACGACCTGGCGGAACCCCGCACCGAGGACCCGGACACGCCAGCGACCGGCGCCGCCTGGTGGTACCTGGTCCGCGCGGCCACCTGCGGCGGCGCCGGCACCTGGGACTCCCCGGTCCCCGCCGGCCAGGCCGCCTCCCGCGACCCCGGCCTCGCCGCCGCTCCGGCGGGCTGCCCCTGACATGAGCTGGAGCGGGCGCCAGCCGGCACCCGCTCCATCATCTGTCACGCCCGTTCCCGCAGAACACCTGGGCGGACGGGGAACCGGCCGGGGGCCACCTCAGGGGCGCGGCATCTCCGGCTTCGCGGGCTTCAGGGAACACCGCAGCGTGCAGTTCGCGAGTTCCAGGGCG
>JAMOQA010000319.1 GCA_027064265.1 Acidobacteriota bacterium | reverse complement strand
GTCGGCGCGTACGGCGACTGCCCCGGTGACCGGCGGTGCCTCGCGGCCGGGTGCCCGGCCCCGGCGCCCGGCCCGGTGACCGGTCTCGTCGTCGAGCGCCGGGAGGACGACCTCCTGCTGACCTGGCAGGAAGCCGGGCACGCGGCGGGGTACCGGGTGCGCCGGGCAACGCACCCGGACCCGGTCACCTGGGGCTGGCCCTGGCGGGAAGGGATCACCGACGAGGATCCGGACGCGCCGGGCGTCCAGTGGACCGATCCCGGCGCCGCCACCGCCGACCCACCCGCCTGGTTCTACCTGGTCGACGCCGAGCCCGCGTCACCTTGATCCCTCCTCCCTTGTGCCGGAGTCGGCTCCGGGACGCGGGAGGAAGACCGGGAACCATCTCCTACCAGTGGACCTCGGCGGTGACGTAGAGGCGGTTCTCGTCGGCCAGCTTCGCGTTCAAGGTATCCGCGTCGTCGTAGTCGACCTGCTCCAGGTTCACGATGAACCGCACGTACCGGTCGTAGCGCCACGCGACGCCGACGATGGTGTTGGTCCGGTCGCCGCCGTGGTTGGCGACGGTGTCGGACTGGTCCCAGTCGTCCCGGCGGGCGAGGATCGCCCAGCGGTCGGAGGGCCGGATCTCGAGGTTCACGGTGAGTCCGTGTCCCTCGTACCTGCCGTAGTCGTCGTTGTCGGCGTCGACGTACATGGCCGCGACGAGGAACCGGGGGCAGTTGTAGACCACGTGCAGGCCGGCCAGGTCGAAGTCGGTCCCGTCCGGCGTGTCGGTCTTCGCCTCGTCGTCGTTGCTGTGCACCGCGAGGACGGCCGCGTCCAGGTAGCGGTCCCGCAACGGGTTCACGCGCTTCCGCCCGGTACCCAGCAGGTGCCACACCAGGCGTCCCCCGACCAGGAGTCCCCGCCCCTCGCTGCGGGCGTGGAATCCCTCGCCGTTGACGACGACCACCTCCGAGGAAACGTGGTCGAACGCGGTCCGGACGTTCACCCCGAGGTCCGCCGACGTGAAGAGCGCCGCACCCTCCTCCGCCTCGATGAACGTCTTCGAGATCGACCGGTAGAACCAGCCGTGGCTCTCCTCGTAGTCCAGCCAGGGCAGGTGGACCTGCCCGATCTCGATCCCGGTGCCGGGCAGCACGTCGGCGAGCCAGAGGTACGCGTACTTGACGCGCATGTTCCAGCTCCCGTCGGCGTTCGTCGCCTCGGCGGCGGTTTCCTGGTAGGCGTCGAGGGTGAGGCGCATGTAGTTCTTCTCGTCGAGGAACGCCTTCACCTGGAAGTGGTTCCTCCTCGTCTCGAACTTCGAGGTGCCCGGTCCGTCGTCCGGATCCCGGTGGACGAACCCCAGGAAATGCACCCCGCTGAACTCCAGCTTCAGCGCCTTCGAGGCGAGCCGGACCTCCGTCCCGGGATGCTCTTCCCGGGTATCCAGCGGCACGCGGCCCTCGCCGGGCTCGGTGTAGACCTGGTGGGTCTTCGGGTCTTCCCACAGGCGCGTTCCGTCGGCGAGCCCCGGACCGGTGGCAACGGGGACGAGGACGAGCAGCGTGGCGACCCATCGAGCGACAATGACTCCAGTCCGTGGCATCGACATGCCTCCCATGACCGCCGGGACAGGCGGGTCCCCGGGGGACGTGTTCCTTCCTGCCCGGGTTGCCCGCCGGGGCGGGATCAGTCCGCGCCCTGGCCGAGCAGGCCGCGGAGCTCGCCGACGGGAAGGACGCGGCCGCTCGCGCGGACCTTGCCGTCGACGGCGAGGGCGGGGGTCATCATCACGCCGCGGCGCGTGATCTCCGCGACGTCGGTGACCTTCTCCACCTCCGCCTCGATGCCGAGCTCCGCGAGGGCGGCGCGGACGTTGGCCTCGAGCTGGCGGCACTTCGGGCAACCCATGCCGAGCACTTCGATCTTCATTGCTGGTCTCCTTCCGGCGGGGCCGGTCAACCGACGAGGGCCCCGTAGAGCATTCCCGTCGCCGTGGCGAGGATCACGACCAGGGTCACGTAGGCGACGGTCTTCTTGGTTCCAAGGACGCTGCGGATGACGAGCATGTTGGGCAGGCTGAGGGCCGGCCCCGCGAGCAGCAGGGCGAGGGCGGGGCCCTGGCCCATGCCGTTGCCGAGGAGCCCCTCGAGGATCGGCACCTCGGTCAGCGTCGCGAAGTACATGAAGGCGCCGGACACCGCGGCGAACAGGTTCGCGCCGAGGGAGTTTCCTCCGACGGCGGAGGAGACCCAGGCCGAGGGGATCAGGCCCTCGTGCCCGGGGCGTCCGAGCAGCAGCCCGGCGACGAGGACCCCGGCGGCGAGGAGCGGCAGGATCTGCTTCGCGAACCCCCACGACTGCTCGAACCAGGTGCCGGTCTCGTCCCGGCGCCCGGCGATCAGCACGGAGAGCCCGATCACGCCCGCGACGAACGGCACCATCGGGCGACCGGGGAAGGCGACGGCGAGGCCGACGGCAGGGGCGGTGGCCAGGGCCACCTTCCACCAGCGGATCCCGAACCAGGCGGCGAGCATCGCGGCCAGGCCCAGCGCCGCGAGGCCGGTGATCGGCCACTTCCACTCCCACACCAGGTGCCAGGCGCCCTCCGGGCGGTCCGGCTTGCCCCAGTTGGCGAAGACGAGGATCGCCACCATGTCCGCGAGGAAGAGGGCGTTCTGCCAGAGGGGACGGGCGGGTTCGCCCTCGTCCGCCGCGGCGATCGCCTCGATCCGCTCCTGCTCCTCGTGCCGGAAGAGGAGCTCCATCGCGAGGCCCACGACGACGCTGAAGACGACCGCGCCGACGGCCCGGGCGATGCCCAGCTTGAGGCCGAGCACCCGGGCGGTCAGGACGATCGCGAGGACGTTGATCGCGGGCCCCGAGTAGAGGAAGGCGCACGCCGGGCCGAGTCCCGCGCCCATCCGGTAGATGCCGGCGAAGAGCGGGAGGACCGTGCAGGAGCAGACCGCGAGGATCGTGCCGGAGACGGACGCGACCCCGTAGGCGAGAGCGCGCGGGGCGCGGGGCCCGAGGTAACGCATCACCGAGCCCTGCCCGACGAAGACCGCGATCGCCCCCGCGATGAAGAACGCCGGCACGAGGCAGAGCAGCACGTGCTCCCGGGCGTACCAGCGGACCAGGTGGAGCGCCTCGAGGACGGCCCCCTGGAACCTGGGGGCGTCGACCGGGAGCCACCAGCAGGCGAGGAACCCGAGGACGAGCCAGGCGAGGATCCGACCTTCCTTCTTCCAGTCCATGGTCAGTCCTCCCGGGGAAGGGGGGCAGGGAGGGCCCCGTCTTCCAGGGATGCGAGATTGGCCAGATAGCCAAATAGCAATGCGTGAAGGCGCCGGCGACGGGGCACGGAACGCATCGCGGGGCCTCCTCAGCGGGTCAGGTCGAGGTGCTCGCGGGCGACGCTCGCGAGGACGGACTCGGCGCAGGAGAAGAACTTGAGCACGCAGGGGACCTTGAGGGAGTAGAACACCTGGGAGCCGCGCTTCTTGTCCCGGACGATGCCGGCCGCCTTCAGCACGGAGAGGTGCCGGGAGATCGTCGAGACGTCCACGCCGACCATGTCGGCCAGCTCGGTGACGCACCGCTCTCCCCGGGCGAGCTCGTCGACCATGAAGAGGCGCGTCGGGTGGGCGAGGGCCTTGAGGATCCTGGCCCGGGCCTCGTAGCCGGCCTGCGTCTTCCGGTCCATGGTGGGCCTCCCGTCGTTTCGCACTTGGCATATTAGCCAAATGCGCATCACCTGTCAAGCCCGGTCGCCCGCCGCGTGACGCGAGAGGGGGCGTCCCGGCCGGCGGGACGCCCCCGGTGGCACGCGGTTCGGGCCGACGGGCCTACCAGTGGACCTCGGCGGTGGCGTAGAGGCGGTCCTCGTCCGCCCGGTCCGCGTTCAGCGAGTCGTCCTCGTCGTAGTCGACCCGCTCCAGGTTGACGATGAACCGCACGTACCGGTCGTAGCGCCACGCGATACCGAGGAGCGTGTTGGTGCGGTCGCCGCCGTGGTTCCCGACACGGTCCGACTGGTCCCAGTCGTCCCGGCGGGCGAGGATCGCCCAGCGATCGGTGGGCCGGAACTCGACGTTCACCGAGAAGCCGTCGCCGTCGTACCTCCCGTACGTGTCGTTGTCGGCGTCCACGTACATGGCGGCGACCAGGAAGCGGGGGCAGTTGTAGACGACGTGCACGCCCGCCATCGTGAAGTCGGTTCCCGTCGGCACGTCGGTGCGCGCCTCGTCGTCGTCGCTCCGCACGCCGAAGAGGCTGACGTCCAGGTAGCGATCCCGCGTCGGCTTCACGTGCTTCCGGCCGGTGCCCAGCGCGTGCCAGGTGAGGCGCGCCTCGAGGGAAAGGCCCTGCCCCTCGTTCTCCCCGTGGTACCCCTCGCCGTTGACGAGGGCGAGCTCCGACGAGAAGTGGTCGAGCTTCGTCCTGAGGTTCACACCGAGGTCCGCCGAGTTGATGAGATGCGCCCCCTCGCCCGCCTCGACGAAGGTCTTCGAGATCGAGCGGTAGAACCAGCCGTGGTGCTCCTCGTAGTCGATCCAGGGGCGGTGCACCTGGCCGATCTCGACGCCGGTATGGGGAAGGACGTCGGCCAGCCACAGGTAGGCGTACTTGAGCCGCACGTTCCAGCTCCCGTCACCCTTCGTGCCGGGGGCCTTCGTCTCCTGGTAGGTGTCCAGGGTGAGGCGCATGTAGTTCTTCTCGTCGAAGTACGCCTTCACCTGGAGGTAGTTCCGCCGGGTCTCGAACTTCGACGTGCTCGGTTCGCCGTCCGGGTCGCGGTAGACGAAGCCGAGGTAGTGCACCCCGCTGAACTGGAGCTTCAGCGCCTTCGAGGCGAGCCGGACTTCCGTCGTGGCGTGGTCGCCATCGAGCGTGACCGGCACGCGGCCCTCGCCGGGCTCGGTGTAGACCTGGTGTGTCTTCGGGTCCTCCCAGAGCCGGGGATTCCCGGCGAGCGCGACGGTCGCCCCGAGGAGGACCAGGACCGGTACGACGAGCAGCCGCCGGGCGGCGGCGCGGAGAACGGGCATCGGGCTTCCTCCCTCGTCCGCCCCGGCCCCCGCGCGGCGCCCGGGCGGCGGTTCGTTCCTTCCCGAGGTGCGCCAGTGTAGGGGAGTCCCCGCCTCCCGCCACCACCCGCCGATGACGATTCCGTGTCGCGGCGCAGCCGCGAGGTCAGCGCAGCCCGAGTTCCTCGAGCTTGCGGTAGAGGAAGCTGCGGGAGAGGCCGGCGGAGCGGGCGGCCTTCGAGAGGTTGCCGCCGGAGCGCTGGAGAAGGGCGTGGAAGTAGGCGCGCTCGAAGTGCTCCTTCGCCTCGCGCCACGTGCCGGAGAGGTGGAGGAGCGCCTCGCCGCGCTCGGTGTCGCTGCGGCCGGTGATCTCCCGGGGCAGGAGCCCGGCGTGGAGGATCTCCCCGTCGGCCAGGGCGACCGCCCGGGAGACGACGTGTCGCAGCTCCCGGACGTTGCCGGGCCAGGAGTAGCCGAGCAGGACCCGCGCGCACTCCCGGTCGAGGCCGAGGAACCGCTTGCCCTGTTCCCGGGCGGCCTCCGCCGCGAAGAAACGGACGAGCGGGAAGATGTCCTCCGGCCGCTCCCGGAGCGGCGGGATGTGGATCACCGCCCCGGCCAGCCGGTAGAGCAGGTCCTCGCGGAAGCGGCCCTTCTCGACCAGCGCCCGCAGGTCCTGGTGGCTGGCGGAGACCACCCGCACGTCCACCGGGATCGGCGCCGGCGCGCCGAGGGGATGGATGTGCCCGTTCTCGAGGGCCCGCAGCAGCTTGGGCTGGAGGTGGGACGGGAGGTCGCCGATCTCGTCGAGGAAGAGGGTGCCGCCGCTGGCCAGGGCGAACTTCCCGGGCCGGGGCGCGACGCCGGTGGCGACCGCCTTCTCGATCCCGAAGAGCTCCGCCTCGAGGAGGTCGCGGGGCAGGGCCGCGCAGTTGATCGCGACGAAGGGGCCGCCCGCCCGGTCGGAGCAGGCGTGGATGCGCCGGGCCAGCAGCTCCTTGCCGGTGCCGGACTCCCCCTGGAGCAGGAGAGGCAGGCCCGTGGGCGCCAGTCGGTCCAGCTCCTCGAGCACCTGGCGGGAGCAGCCGGAGACGGCGATGAACTCCTCCCGGGGCAGCTTCTGCGCGGCCTTCCGTGCCCCCGGCTCCCCCGCCGGTTCGTGCGGCACCAGCCAGGAAGCCGCCACGGCCGCGACGACGCGGACGTCGTCGGGAAGCTCGTCGACGGGAGAGCGGAACGGCTGCGCGAGGAACGCCCCCCGGGTACCGGCCGGCCCCTCGAGAGGTTTCCAGAACAGGGGGCCACCCGGCAGGTCCTTCTTCCCGGTCGCCTCGGGCAGGTCGCCGAGTTCGAGGGCCGCCTCGACCTCCGCATCCAGCGGTTCCCCGGCGGCCGCGACGATCGCCCACCCGTTGCCCGCCTGCTGGAGGACCAGCACGGTCCGGGCCTTGAGACGTTCGAGCACATGGGCGAGGAGCCGGTGGCGCAGCGACTCGTCGTGCCCGCCGGCGCGGGACAGTTCCTCGAGCAGCTCCGCCACCCGGCCGACTGCAGGCTCCGCGCCGGGGTCGGTGTCCCGGGTCCCGGGGATGGCCGTGTGGGGACTCTCGGCGGGAAGGGGACGAGAACCTTCTTCTTCCGGGTGCCTGAGGGAGGGGTCCAGCGACGACAGGCTGACCCCCTTGCGCACCGAGAGCAGGACCGAGCCGGCCGCGAACCAGCGCTCGAGCGGCGTTTCCGCCTCGTCGATGCGCTGTTCCTCGAGCCAGGTGCCGTTCGTGCTGCCGAGGTCCCGGATGATGACCCGGTCGTCGCCGGTGATCCGGACTTCCAGGTGCCGGCGGGAGATGGAGGGATCCGGAACGACGATGTCACACCCCTCGCCGCGCCCGATCACCACCCGGTCCCTGCGGACGGGCCAGCGAACGACCCCCTTCCTGGTGCGCGCTTCGAGGTAGTACATCTGGGCCCCCGGTGACCCGGGGGAACGGAGGCTCGTGCGGTCCCCCCGGCGATCCTCTTGTCCCGGTACGGCGAACCCCCCCGGGTTGCAAATATTTCGGAACCAGGCGCAGCAGAGAAAAGGCGAGACGACCGCCCACTCCGGCGGCAGCCTCGCCCTTTCTCGGTATCACGTTTCCAGCGACCGCGGGCGCGGGTTCGTCCGCCCCGGCCCGCGCACCGGCTCACTCGCCGTCGTCGCCGATGGCCTCGTCCGGGCAGCCCTCCATGGCCTCCTTGCAGGCCTCTTCCTCTTCCGGGGTCTCGGGCTGCTTGTAGACGTAGGCGTGGTCCCCGTCGTCGGTCATCTTGAAGTTGTCGGGGGCCGTCGAGACGCAGAGCTGGCAGGCGGTGCAGTTCTCGTCCGTGTAGTACTTGCCCGGCACGTTCTCCGGGTGCTTCTTCGTCTTGTCAGCCATGGCACTCTCTCGCTTCGCTCGCAGGCGAGCAGGGTGGGGATCGCGGATTCTAGCGCGCCGGGGTGCCGGGTCGCTACCTCGGGGCCGGGCCACCCTCGCCGGGAGCGGCCAGGCGGAACGTGCGCTGTGCCAGCCACTCCCCGGCGGCGAGGGCGCGTTCCACGCCCTCCCGCGAGGAGGTCGCAGGCGTGGCTCGGAGCAGCGCGATCCCCCAGGCGCCGGGTTCCAGCGTGCCCCCGGGGATCACCGCTTCGAGCTCCCGGCAGCCGGTCTCCGGATCCGCGGGTCCCCGCGGGTGGAGGGCCACCTGGGAGCGGACGGCGGGAACCTTCCCGGGATCCCGGCGGAAGAGGATCGCCCGGGGGGGCGCCCCCTCGCCGCAGGCGACGAACCGGAGGGAGACGCGGCTGCCCGGGGGCAGGGGTTCCTCCCCGCGGAGCGGCACGAAGGCGACGCGCCGCAGGTCCCGGGGAGCCACGGGGGCCGCCGCCCGGCCGGGGGCCACGTCGAGGAGGAACTCGCCGCCGGAGTTGAACCCGAGACGCACGCCGGAGACGGGCAGGAGCGGCGCCTTGCGCCCCCGCGGGTCCGCCACGTCGACGGTGGCGAGGGCCGCGCCCACCCGGTCCTCCTGGAGGTCGTGGACCGCCACCCGCACCTCGTACCGCCCCGGTCCCGGGACGCGGCACGCCTGGCGCATGACGAGCCGGGCGGGAGCATCCGGCGCGGGGGGCCGGGGCAGCCGGACCTCGTGGACCCTCCGGTCCCCGAGGACGCAGACCGGCGAGCCGTCGCCGCGGGCGATCAGCCCCTCCACCGCGATCCGGGCCGCGACCTCCCCCCCGTCCACCGGCAGGAAGGAGAGGTCGGCGAGGCGCACCGCGATTTCCACGCCGGTCGCCCGATCCGGCGGCGCGGGCCAGGTCGCCTCGAGCCGGACCTCCGGACGCGGGTGGGACAGGGGATCGAGCAGGGCCTCGAGGCGCCGCTGGATGCCCCGCGCGGTGGGGGAATCCACGTAGACCGTCGCCCGGTGCTGGACCCGGTAGCGCCAGTACTCCGGGTGGGCGGTGGTGTCCAGCTTGACGACCACGTTGTGGGCCTCGCTTCCCTTCGCCGGGGCGGGGACCGGAACGCTGAACAGGTAGTAGCAGTCGAGCTGGGCGAGGACGCGCTGGAACGCGATGTCCAGGTCGCCGGCCAGGCGCACCACCTGGCCGCCGGTGGTGTTGGCCAGCCACGACATCAGGGTGGACTCCTCGCCGCCGTGGGAGAGCCCCCGGGCGTCGACCATGTAGATGCTGAACCCGGCCTGGGCCGCCCGGTGGAGGCTGTTCATCGCCTCGAGCTGCAGGTCCCGGGGCAGGTCGAACCAGGGGCTGGTGAAGACGACCAGCCCCTTCCGGCCGGGGAGCCCCGCGTGGGCGAGGAGCACCTGGCGGATGGCGGCGATCGATCGCTGCGGGTCGGGCCGGAAGTCCTCGGCGAGGAGCATCTCCCCGAGGACGCCCTCCCCCTCGAGGTAGGAGCCCTCCTCCTGGATCACCCGGTAGATTTCCGTTCCCTCGCCGGTGAGGAGCGGGTCCGCCGGGCGCTCGCCCACCGCCGGCACCTCGGTCGCCTCCCCGAGGGGCGGTCCCGCGGCGGGCGTCCCCAGGAGGGCGTCCGCGGCCGCCCGGATCACCGCAGGGTCGCCGGTGAAGCCGGGTGCGAGCGGGACGAGCCGGCGACCGTACGCGAAGACGCGCACCCGCAGCGGCTCCCGGGCGGCCCGGTCCGCCAGGGCCGAGAGGGCCCGGTGGACCCGGTGCCGGGCGGCGGTGTCGAGGAAGTTCAGGTCGACGAAGACGACCAGGCGGGGCACCAGCAGGGAGGCGGCCTCGCCGGGGAGGCTCGCGTCCCGCACGGCGGGGCCGAGGATCGAGGACTCGCCGCAGATCCGGTCGAACTCGACGGCGGCGAACTGCTCCTCGGTCAGCTGCTTGCCGTCGAGGTAGAGGACGAAGTCCTCCTTCCGGAGGTCGGTGACGGGCCGGCTTCCCCGGCCACGGGGGTCGAGCACCGTGACGTCGACCTGGGCCCGGCGGACCTCCGCGGTCTCGGTGAGCGAGGACCGGCGGGGCGCGTCGGCGGCCAGGGCCAGGGTGCCGGTGAGCGTTGCGGTTGCGAGGACGAGGACCAGCAGGCGACGGGCGTTCGTGCTCATGGCCGGATCATGTCACCGCGGCCCCCGGCCGTCGAGCCCCCCCGGGATACCCGCCGCGGGCCGCTCCCCGCACCCTGTGATAAACTGCCGGTTTTGGGGCCCATAGCTCAGATGGTCAGAGCGGCCGACTCATAATCGGCTGGTCCCAGGTTCGAGCCCTGGTGGGCCCACCAGCCCCGGGGGCCACACCACCGAGCGGATCGGGAGGAATCCACCTTGAACGAGAACCTCGCGCGTCTCGTGCGCCTCCAGGAAGTCGAGTTCGAGATCCAGGCCCTCGAGCGGAAGCGGGACGACGAGCTTCCCACCCGGTCCGCCGAGATCGAGGCGTCGTTCGAGCAGACCATCGCCGAGATCGGCGCCGACCGGCTCCGCCACGAGGAGCTGGTGGGCCTGCGCAAGGAGCTGCTGGAGCGGAAGGGGGAGCTGGAAGACCGGCTCCGTCGCTCGAACGAGCGGCTTGCCCACGTGACCAACCAGCGGGAGTACAGCGCGGTCCTCAACGAGATCGACCACACCCGGACCGAGCTCCAGGGGGTGGAGACCCAGCTCGCCGAGTACGAGGAAGAGATCGAGCAGCTGGCCGGGCCCGCGGCCGAGGCGGACGAGAGGATCGCCGCCGAGCGCCAGAAGATGGACGCGGCCCTCGCGGAGGTCGCCCGGGAGCGGGACGAGGTCCTCGCGCGACTGGCGGAGCTCGGCAAGGTGCGGGACGAGATCGTCCGGGAGCTGCCCCCGGCCTGGTTCCGCCGGTTCGAGCGGATCAAGGAGGCCCGGGGTGGCGTGGCGATCGCGCGGATCGTTCCCGGTGGTGGCGGCCAGGCCTGCGGGGAGTGCCACGTCCGGCTGCGACCCCAGCTGGTCGCCCTCGCCCGGCGCGGCCAGGACCTGGTCTTCTGCGAGAGCTGCAAGCGGATCCTCTACTGGATGCCGGAGGAGCCGGCGGCGGCCGGCGGCGGCGAGGCGCCCGGGGCGACGGAGGATGCCGGCGCCGCCGACGGCCAGGCGCCGCCCGCGGGTGACGGTGCCGCCGGGGCCGGCCCCGCCGCGGATCCTCCCGGTGGCCAGCCTCCCGCTGGTCCCTGAGCGGGGGCGGCGATGCGCCTGCTCGCCTGGGTCGACGGTGGCGCCAAGGGGAACCCGGGCCCGGCGGGCTGGGGGCTCGTCCTGCGGACGCCGGACGGGGTCGACCTCCGCCGGGGATGGGGCTATCTGGGGGAGACCACGAACAACGTCGCGGAGTACCGGGGGCTGATCGCGGCCCTCGAGCAGGCGCTGGCCCTCGGGGCGACCGAGCTGCTCGTCCACACCGACTCCGAGCTGGTCCAGCGGCAGGTGACGGGCGTCTACCGGGTCCGCCAGCCCCACCTGCAGGAGCTGATCGCCGAGGTTCGGCGGCTCGCCGGGCGGCTCGGGAGGTTCGAGATCGTCCACGTTCCCCGGGAGGAGAACCGGGAGGCGGACAGCCTCGCGAACCGGGCGATGAAGGAGCGTTCCTCCGGCTGGGACTGACGGCGGCGGGTCCCGCGGGAGGGACGCGGACCAGGCTGCCGCGCCCGCCCGGCCAGGCTTCCCCCGACCGGTCCAGTATCCGGGGGGAGGAGGGCACGGGCAGATGATCCGGGAACCGCGGGGCGGCTACCGGCTGGACGGGGTCGCCCGGGCTCCGCGCGGGAGGGTAGCGCGATGACGGTCACCGAGCGGGTGCGGGAGATCCAGCGGCGGATCGAGGCGGCCGCCCGCCGCGCGGGACGGGACCCGGCGGAGGTCACGCTGGTCGGGGCGAGCAAGCGACAGCCGGTCGAGCGGCTGCTCGAGGCCCGGGACGCGGGAGTGCGGGTCCTCGGCGAGAACCGGGTCCAGGAGGCCCTGGCCAAGGTGCCGCAGGTGCCGGGCGTGCGCTGGCACATGATCGGCCGCCTGCAGCGGAACAAGGCCCGGAAGGCGGTCGAGGTCTTCGAGCTGATCCACTCGCTGGACTCCCTGCGGCTCGCGGAGACGCTGGACCGGCTCGGTGTGGAACGGGGCCGGCCGGTGGAGTGCCTGGTCGAGGTCAACGTGGGCGGCGAGGAGAGCAAGGGGGGCGTGGCGCCGGAGGACTTGGGCCCGTTCCTCGAG
>JAMOQA010000318.1 GCA_027064265.1 Acidobacteriota bacterium | reverse complement strand
CTCGGCGCCGTCCAGGAGGTCCGGCAGCCGCTTCGCGAACTCGGCCAGGGGAAAGGCCGCGTCGGCGCCGTACCGCTCGCGGGCACCCTCGGGTCCGAGCCGCCGCCCGGTCCACGTTTCCTTCGCCGGGTCGCGCGGCAGGACGAACAGGGTGAACGGGGCCTCCGCCCCCGGGCGGAGCACCGCGATCGCCTCGGGCTCGGGGTAGCCGGTGAGCCAGAGGAAGTCGCTGTCCGGGCGGTGGCGGTGCTCGACGTCCCGCGAGTAGGTCGGGGGACGGCCGGCGGGCAGGATCATGACGTCCCCCTCGATCCGGGCGAGCACCTCCCGGCGGCGCCGGGCGTGTTCTTCGAGGGGAACCCCGGGAAGGGGCGCGGGCTGGGCCATGGGGGAAGCCTCCTCGCGGCCTGCCGGGCCGCCCGGCCATTCTACCGGCGGCGGGCGGGAGCGGCCGGGCGGGCATAGAATGACCGCCTCGCGGACCCCGGGGGGCCCGCGTCCGCAACCCGTCAACCTGGAGGGATCCCGATGAGCCAGAGCAATCCGTTCGAGGGGCTCGAGCCCCGCATCCTGTGGCAGCACTTCGCGGCGCTGACGCGCCTTCCCCGGCCCTCGGGCAACGAGGCGGCGGCGCGGGACTACATCCGGAACTGGGCGAAGGAGAAGGGCTACGAGGTCCACGAGGACGCGGCCGGCAACCTGGTGGTGCACGTGCCCGCCAGCCCGGGCCGGGAAGGGGCCGCCCCGATCGTGCTCCAGGGGCACATCGACATGGTCTGCGAGCGGAACGCCGACAGCCCGTACGACGCCGAGACCGGCAACATCCACGTGGTCCGGGACGGCGAGTGGATCCGGGCCGACGGTACGACCCTCGGCGCGGACAACGGCATCGGCGTCGCCGCCGCGATGGCGGCCGCCGAGGATCCCTCGGTCGTCCACGGCCCGCTGGATCTCGTCTTCACCATCGACGAGGAGACCGGCCTGACCGGGGCCCAGAACCTCGACGCCTCCCTCGTGCGGGGCCGGACGATGCTGAACCTGGACTCCGAGGAGGACGGGGTCCTCTTCGTCGGGTGCGCGGGCGGCTGCGACACGAAGTTCCGGTTCCGCGCCGAGCGGACCGCCCCGCCGGCGGGCGCCGCGGCGATCGCGGTTTCCGTCAAGGGACTGCAGGGCGGTCACTCGGGCCTCGACATCAACAAGAACCGCCTGAACGCGATCAAGGCCCTGGTAAGGCTCCTGCAGGCGGGCGCCCGGGCGGCGGAGGTCCGCGTCGCGACGATCGCCGGCGGCAGCAAGCGGAACGCGATCCCCCGGGAGTCCGGCGCCGTGGTGTACGTGCCGGCCGACGCGGAGTCCGAGTTCCTCGCTGGCGTCGAGAAGGAGAAGGACGCGATCACGGCCCAGTACCGGGGCCTGGACGACGGCTTCACGGTCGAGACCGGTCCCGCCGGCTCCTCCGCCCCTGCCGACGCGTTCTCCGCCGCCGACTCGGCACGGCTCCTCGACCTGCTCCGGGCGATCCCCTCCTCGGTCCTCGCGATGAGCGTCGACATCCCGGGGCTCGTGGAGACCTCGACGAACCTCGGCGTCGTCATCACCGAGGGCGACCTGGTCGAGGCGGTCTCCTGTTCCCGCTCCTCGGTCGGAGAGGCGCTGCGGGACGTGCTCGACACCCTGAACTCCATCGGGCGGCTCGCCGGCGTCGAGACGGAGGAGGTCGGCGGGTACCCGGGCTGGAAGCCGAACATGGACTCGCCGGTCCTGGCCGCCACGAAGGAGGTCTACCGGGAGCTGACCGGGCAGGATCCCGAGGTGACCGCGATCCACGCGGGCCTCGAGTGCGGCCTGCTCGGCGAGCGGGTCCCGGGGATGGACATGATCTCCTTCGGGCCGGAGATCCGGGGCGCCCATTCGCCGGACGAGCGGGTGCACATCCCGTCGGTGGAGCGGTTCTGGAAGCTCCTCGCCGCGCTCCTCGACCGCATGTCCGCCTGACCGGCGGTCGAGGCGCGGGGAAACGAGGCGGCCCGGCCCCGTGCCGGGCCGTTTTTTCGCGGACGACTTGACCCGGAGCCGGGTCGATACTAGCCTTTTGACCATGATGGTCGAAAAGTCAAATCACTCGCAGCTCACCAGCGAATCGAAGCAGGCCCTGACCCGGGAGCGGATCCTCGACGCGGCCCTCCGCCGCTTCTCCCGCTACGGTTACCGCAAGACCTCGATGGCGGAGA
>JAMOQA010000317.1 GCA_027064265.1 Acidobacteriota bacterium | reverse complement strand
GAGAGCGGGGCGGCCACGTAGAACGGGATGCCGTGACGCCGGGCGAGGACGGCGACCGTGTACGTCCCTATCTTGTTGGCAACGTCGCCGTTCCGGGCGATCCGGTCGGCGCCGACGACGACCAGGTCGATTTCTCCCTGCGCCATCAGCCACCCGGCCATGTTGTCGGTGACCAGGGTGACCTCGATGCCGTCCCGCATCAGCTCCCAGGTGGTCAGGCGCGCGCCCTGGAGGAAGGGCCGGGTCTCGTCGGCGATCACCGAGACCTTCTTCCCGTCGTCCACCGCCGCCCGGACGACGCCCAGCGCCGTGCCGTAGCCAGCGGTGGCGAGGGCCCCGGCGTTGCAGTGGGTCAGCACGCGGGCCCCGTCGGGAACGAGGATCGAGCCGTGGCGCCCGAGGGCCCGGTTCGCTTCCACGTCCTCCTCGTGGATCGCCTCCGCCTCGGCGAGGAGCCGACGGGCGGTCTCGGCGGGGGAAAGGCCATCGCCCAGGGCCCGCTCGGCCACTCCGACGAGACGACGCACCGCCCAGGCCAGGTTGACCGCGGTGGGACGGGCGGCCTCGAGGGCCCGGGCCGCGCCCCGGACGTGCTCGAGGAAACCGGCCGGCTCGGTGGCCGTCTCCGCCGCCCGGGCGGCCTCGGCGGCGAGGCCCCACGCGGCGGTCACGCCGATGGCCGGCGCCCCCCGGACGACCATCGCGCGGATCGCCTCGGTGACCTCGGGGAGGGTCGAGCAACGAACCCAGGCTTCCTCGAGGGGCAGGCGCCGCTGGTCGAGGAGGACGACCGTCCCGTCCTCGAAGCGGATCGGCTGGACGGCGCTCATTCCAGTTCTCCCTCGGCGACGACGTTCCCCTCCGGGTCCTCGATCCGGTACAGGTGCCGGATCGTCGGGCCCGTGGTCATCGCGGACACGGAGCAGTAGGTGTCCCGGGAGAGCCTCATCGCCTGGAGCACCGCCTTCTCCGGGATCTCCGGGCCGCGGATCGTGAACCGGATGTCGACGGTCTCGTAGATGCGCGGGTGCTTCCCTTCCTTGCGCTTCCCCTCGATGTGTACCTCGAAGGCATCGACCTGGAGCCGCTTGCGCTGGAGGATGTAGACCACGTCCATCCCGGTGCAGCCCGCGAGGGAGACCAGCCACAGGGCCATCGGCGCCGGGCCGCGGCCCGGGCCACCCTTCGGGTCGTGGTCGATGAACATCGTGTGGCCGCCGACCTCGACCTCGAACGCCACTCCTTCCTTCCAGGTGAGCTTCGCTTCCGGCATCGAGTCCTCCTCGGCTGGTTCGTGAGGCCGCCCATCATACCGGCAAGCGGCCCGGCTCTCCCGCGGTCCCGGCCGGGTTGCCTTCCGGCGGGGGCGGGCCCTAGGTTCCCCTCCGGGAGAACCAATGCGAAGGAAAGCGAAAAAGCCCCGCCGCGCGCGGAGGGCCTGGCTGCCGACCGGCCCGAGCCTGGGAAGCCCCCTCCTCACCCTGTGCGTCATCGCCCGGGACGAGGAGGACCGGATCGAGACGTGCCTCGCGTCCGCCGCGCGGGTGGTCGACGACATCGTCGTGATCGACACGGGGTCCCGGGACCGGACCGCCGAGATCGCCCGGGAGCTGGGCGCCCGCGTGATCGACGTGCCCTGGCGGGACGACTTCTCCGCCGCCCGGAACGCCGGGCTCGATGCCGCCCGGGGCCGGTGGGTCCTCTTCCTCGACGCCGACGAGGTGCTCGAGCCGGCCCACGGGCAGGAGCTCAAGCGGCGACTCCTCCGGGCGGAGGTCCCGGCGTTCACCGTCGAGATCGTCAGCCCCCTCGGGGACGGGGAGGAGGAGGTCGCCCACGTGACCCGGCTGGTCCGCGCCCTGCACGGGATCCGGTACGAGGGCCGGGTACACGAGTCGGTGATCCCGTCGATCTGCCGGCTCCTCGGGGTCGAGACCTGGACGCCCCCCCGCTCGGGCCTGCGGGTCCGGCACGACGGGTACCTGCCCGACGTGCGAACCTCCCGCGGGAAGCTGGAGCGCAACCGCCGCCTGCTCCTCGCCGACATCGACGCGCGGCCGAACGATCCCGGTCCCCGGTACCTCTACGCCCGGGAGAACGTCCCCCGGGCCGGGGCCGATCTGCTCGACCTGCCGGACGCCCGGCGCAGCCGGGAGATCCTGGATCCGGCCGCGGATCTCCTCGCGGGGCTGCCTCCCCGCGGCATCACCGACCCCGCCTTCTTCCTCGCGGCGCGG
>JAMOQA010000316.1 GCA_027064265.1 Acidobacteriota bacterium | reverse complement strand
CGAACCATCGCGGACACCTCCGGGATTGCGGGATGGGACGGCCTCGTACAATATAGGAATTCGGGCTGCACGGGGCCCACGTGGAACGTACATTCGCTCGCGTGAGGCGCCTTCGCTCACGGGAGGACCCGGTGCAGCCAGTCCCCCTTCGAGCCGACCGACACCTGCCGGGAAGGGCCCCTTCCCGGCCGTCCCGGGACCGGTGTGTCCCCGTTTCCAACCACAAGTGGAGGTATGCGATGAGATACGTGAGGACCGGGCTTTCCGCCTTCGCCACGGTGAGCTCCTTCCTCACTCTGCTCGCGATCCTGTCCGCGCCGGCGCTGGCGGGCCGGGTGAACGAGATCGACCTGGCCGACGGGCACGACATCGTCCGGATCGGCCAGCGCGGCAGCGACCAGTTCGGCGATGCGGTGGCCGTCGGGGACTTCGACGGGGACGGCACGCTGGACTGGGCCGTCGGCGCGCCGGGTCACGACGGGGAACACTCGGACCGGGATGCCGCCGGGGCGGTGTTCGTGTTCTACGGCGATCCCCCGTACGACCACGAACTCGACCTGGGGAACGGGGCCGAGGCCGACCTCGTGATCTACGGCGCCCATGCCGGGGACCAGCTCGGGACGCGGATCCTGTTCGTCGACCTGGACCAGGACGGGATCGACGACCTGGTCCTCGGGGCGCCGTCGGGTGCGGGTCCCCGCGGCGCCGGCTACGACGCCGACGGGGACGGGACCGCCGATCCGCAGGGACTCAGGGCGCGGGGAGAGGTGTACGTCCTCTTCGGCGGACGGGTCCGGGCGAAGACCCTGGACCTGTGGCGGCCGGACCAGACGAAGACCAGCGCCGACCTCTGGATCCTCGGCGCCCACGCGGGCGACCGGCTCGGGGCCTCGCTCGCGGCGGGTGACGTCAACGGGGACGGCAGCCCGGACCTGGTGATCGGCGCCATCGACGCCGACGGACCGGACGGGACACGCGAGAGCGCCGGCGAGATCGACATCCTGCTGTCGGGCACCACCACCTTCGAGGACGGCGTGCGGGACTTCCACGCGAACCCGCCCGACGCGGTGATCTACGGCCCCGCCTACGACTTCGACGACGACGGGACGGACGATCCGAACGAGACCGTCGACGAGCAGGGCGAGCTGGGTGGCGTCGTCGTGGTCGGGGACGTCTCGGGGGACGGGATCGACGACATCGTCTTCCAGCTGCAGCGGGGTCGCGGCCCGACCGACCAGCCTCGCCCGAACGCGGGCGAGGTCGGGATCGTCTTCGGCGAGACGAACTTCCCCGCGAGCCGGGACCTGAACGACGGGGTCCCGACGCGGATCTGGGGCGCCGACCCGGGTGATTCCGCGGGGGAGGCGATCGCGATCGGTGACGTGGACGGGGACGGCAATCTCGACATCGCGATCGGGGCGCCCTTTGCCGACGGGGCCGACGGGGACGGAACCGCCCGCCAGGGAGTCGGCGAGGTGTCCGTCCTGTGGGGGCCCCGGTACGCGAACGAGGTCATCGACCTCCGGGAAGACCTGCCGGACACCTTCTTCGGCTTCACGATCATCGGGAAAGACGGCGACGACGGCTTCGGCGACAAGGTCGTCATTGCCGACGTCGACCACGACGGTTACGGCGACGTGATCGTCGCGGCGCCGTATGCCGACGGGCCCGACAGCGGCGAGCCGCGGCCCGGCGCCGGGGAGATCTGGATCCGCTACGGCGCCTCGGAGCACCCCGCGGCCGACGAGGACTTCGGTGGGGCGAGCAGCGGCGACCCGGTCACCTGGGGCCGCGCCCAGGGAGACACCCTGGGCGGCGGTCTCGCGGCGGGAGACATCAACCACGACGACAAGGAAGAGATCCTCGCGGGAGCGCCCTTCCAGGACGGGGCGGACCTCGGCGACGGGGAGCGCCTCGGTGCCGGGGGCCTGTGGCTCCTGACCCCGATGGACGACGACCTCGACACCTACCGGAACCTCTTCGACAACTGCCCGGACGTCTACAACGACGACCAGGCCGACCAGGACGAGGACCTCTGGGGCGACTACTGCGACAACTGCCAGTACGACGCCAACCGGGACCAGGTCGACACCGACAACGACACGATGGGTGACGTCTGCGACGAGGACGACGACAACGACTACGTCAACGACGACGACGGAGACGGGACCCTCGACGATCCCTGTGACACCGGGCAGACTTCCGGCTGTGACGACAACTGCCGGACAGTCCCGAACGGCTCGACCGATCCGGATCCGCAGAAGGATACCGACGACGACGGCGTCGGGGACGTCTGCGACAACTGCCCGAATACGCCGAACCTCGACCAGTTGGACACCGATGGCGACGGGCAGGGCGATGCCTGCGATCCCGACGACGACGGGGACGGCATCTCCGACACCACCGACACCTGTCCCGGCGTGCCCGGTCCGAACACCGACTCCGACGGGGACGGTCTCGGTGACGTGTGCGACAACTGCCCCAACGTCTCGAACGCGGACCAGGCCGACCAGGACGGCGACGGCGTGGGCGACGCCTGCGACAACTGCCCGGACGTGGCCAACGCCGACCAGGACGACGTCGACGCGGACGGCATCGGAGGGCGCTGCGACAACTGTCCGCACGACGCGAACGCGGACCAGGCGGACCAGGACGGGGACGGCATCGGCGACGTGTGCGACAACTGTCCCTCGGTGGCGAATCCCGACCAGGCCGACACCGACGGCCCCCAGGCGACCGACGAGTGCCCCTGGGTGGACGAGGACGAGGACGGCACGGTCGACCCCGGCGAGTCGGGCGGGCCGGACGGCGTGGGCGATGCCTGCGACAACTGCCCGAACGACTGCAACCCCTCCCAGGAGGAGGGGGGGTTCTTCCCCGACTACGACGGGGTGGGGGATGCGTGCGACAACTGCCGGGGGATGAAGAACGGCGACTGCGACGCCGACCCGGTCCAGAACTGCGACGGCGACGGGGACGGGACCATGTCCGACCAGGAGTACCAGGACGGGTTCCAGCGGGACACCGACGGCGACGGCCAGGGGGACATGTGTGACTCGGACGACGACGACGACGGCGTGAACGACACCGACGACAACTGCCCGAAGCTGGCGAACGCCGAGCAGGACGACGCCGATTCTGACGGGGTCGGCGACGCGTGCGACAACTGCCCAGAGGTGCAGAACCCCGCGCAGGCCGACACCGACGGGGACGGCCTCGGCGACGCGTGCGACAACTGCCCCGAGATCAAGAACATCACCCAGACGGACTCCGACGGTGACGGGATCGGGAACCCGTGCGACGACGACGATGACAACGACGGGATCCCGGACGACGACGGCGACGGCACCTGGGACCCGTGCACCAACGGAAATACCACCGACTGCGACGACAACTGCACGTACGTGCCGAACGCCGACCAGGCGGACCAGGACGGCAACGGTGTCGGAGATGCCTGCGACTACACCCGCATCGACCTCGGCGGCGACACCGACGACTACGTCCTCTACGGGACCGACAGGCTGGACAACCTCGGCCGGACGGTCGCCCGCGGCGACGTCAACGGCGACGGGATCGAGGACCTGGTCGTCGGGGCGCCGTCGGCGAACGGGCCCCCGGGTGACCAGCGGGACTTCGCCGGCGAGGTCTACGTCGTCTTCGGCCCGATCTCCGGAGGCGAGCAGGACCTCTCGGTGGACACCGAGCACGCCGACGTGACGATCTGGGGCGAGCACGTGGAGGACCTCTTCGGCCAGGCCCTCGCGGTCGGCGACGTCAACGGCGACGGCGTCGACGACATCGTGGTCGGTGCCTCCCAGGCCCGGTGCGTCGGGGACGCCCTCGACGAGGACGGCGACGGCACGGACGACGCCGACACCCACTGCGGACGGGTCTACGTGTTCTACGGCCGCGAGACCTGGACCGCCGAGATCGACACGGAGAACGACTCGACGGCGGAGGACGCCAAGGACAACCCGGAGAACGTCGACGCGTTCTTCGCCGGCCAGCGCGGCGGTGTCGGTCTCGGCCGGAGCCTGGCCCTCGGCGACATCAACGGCGACGGCATCCTGGATATCGCGATGGGACAGCCGTCCTACCGCGAGTACGACGAGAACGGCCATCTCGTGACGTACGGCGCCGTGTCGGTGGCCTTCGGGTCGTCGAGCCTGCCCTACCGGACGAACTACAAGGCGTTCGAGACCGGCCGGACCAACCCCGACCTGTTCGTCAAGGGAGGGGAGGAGGCCGACTTTGCCGGCCGCGTGGTCGGGTTCGGGGACGTGGACGGCGACGGTGTGGACGACCTGCTCGTCGGGGCACGCGCCGGAGACGGCCCGAGCAACTCGAGAAACGGCTGCGGCCAGCTGCACATCGTGTTCGGTGATTCCGGCTTGTCCTCCGGGACGGTGCGGGATCTCGGGACCGACCCCGATCCGTACATCTACGGGGTGGACTCCAACGACAACCTGCCGACCTCGGTCTGCGCCGCCGACCTGGACGGCGACGGCAAGGACGACCTGGTGATCGGCGTTACCGGGGGAGCGGGGCCGTCCAACGGACGTTTCTCCGCGGGCGAGGCATACGTCGTCCTCGGGCGAGACCGGTCGAGCTGGCAGACCGACGAGGTCGACCTCCTGGCCGCCACCCGCATCTGGGGCCGCCACGAGGGAGACGCCTTCGGGCAGGCCTGCACCATCGGCGACCTCGACGGCGACGGCTCGCTGGAGCTGGCGATCTCGGCGCTCTACTCCGAGGGGCCGATCCAGCCCGGCCGTACCGATGCCGGCGAGGTGGTGATCCTCTCCTGGAAGCGGATCAGGAACGATTTCGAGGTGGACCTGCTGACCGACAACGCCGACTGGTCGATCCTCGGCGCCGACTCGGTGGACGATCTCGGTATCGACCTGGCGCTCGCGGACTACAACCGGGACGGCGTGCTCGAGATCGTCGTCGGGGCGGACAGCGGCGACGGCGATCCGGACGACACCGCCGACCGGATGGACACCGGCGAGTGCTGGGTCGTCTCGCTGGTCGACCTGGACGGCGACGGCATCCGCGGGATGGCGGACAACTGTCCCTCGATCGAGAACCCCGGCCAGGAGGACCAGGACGGGGACGGCGTGGGCGATGCCTGCGACAACTGCAGGAAGACCCCGAACCTCGACCAGGCGGATTCCGACGGCGACGGGATCGGCGACGCCTGCGAGAACGACGGGGACGAGGACGGGATCCAGGACGACGACGGCGACGGAACCAGCGATCCCTGCACCGCGGGGAACATCGACGACTGCGACGACAACTGTCCCTCCGTCGAGAACCCGGCCCAGGCCGACCAGGACGGGGACGGCATCGGCGACGCCTGCGACGACGACATCGACGGGGACGGCATCGAGAACGGCAGCGACAACTGCGACCTGGTCGCCAACGCGGACCAGTACGACGCGGACCACGACGGGACGGGCAACGAGTGCGAGACGCTGGTGCGCAAGCTCGGCTCGGTCGGCACGACGATCTGGGGCGAGGAGGCGGCCGACGCCTTCGGGCGTAGCGGGGCATCCGGTGACCTGAACGGCGACGGGACGCCGGACCTCGTGGTCGGGGCCCCCGATGCCGACGGCCCCTCGAACGGGCGCGACGGTGCCGGCGCGGTCTACGTCTTCTACGGCCCGATCACCGGGAACGTCGACCTGGCGTCGACCGCGCCCGACGTGGTGATCCACGGCCAGGAGGCCGGTGACCAGCTCGGCTACGCGGTTGCCGTGGGTGACCTCAACCACGACGGCAGGGACGACATCGTCGCGGGCGCCCCCGGCTGTGACGGAAGTGGCAACTCGAAGGCTGACTCCGGCTCGGTGTACGTCTTCTACGGGGGCAACCTTTCCTCGACGATCGACCTCAACTCCACGTCGGCGAACCTGGCCTACTTCGGCGAGCAGGCGAACGACCGTCTCGGCGAGGCGGTGCTCGCCGCCGACGTCGACGGGAACGGGAAGGACGACCTCGTGCTCGCGTCCCCGCACAGCGCCTCGGACTACGACTCGAACACCGAGGGTGGCGAGGTCTGGGTGATCCTGGACGGCAACCTCGGCTCGGTGACGGACATCGATCCGTTCGCCGTCGACCACTACGTCAGTGGCGCGCACGAGGGCGACCACCTCGGGTGGGCGATGGCCGCCGCCGACCTGGACCGGGACGGGAAGGACGACCTGGTCCTCGGCGCGCCCGACGGGGACGGAAGCAACGACCACGTCGTCTCGGCGGGCGAGGTCTACGTGCTGCTCGGCTCCACCATGAACGGCAAGCACGACCTGCCGTTCTCGAACGACGCCAACTACGACGCGCTTCTCTGGGGCGCCGGCGAGAACGAGCAGGCCGGCATCGCCCTCGCGGTGGGTGACCTCGACGGGGACGCCACGCCGGACTTCGCGGTCGGCGCCCCCGGGCGCGGGGCCCCGCGGAAGGCCGCCGCGCGCAACGAGTGCGGCGCCGTCTACGTCGTCCACGGGCGGTCCGACTGGTCCTCCCTCAAGGGAGTCAAGCTGGAGGTTGCCGCCGACCGTGGCATCTACGGCGCGAGCGCCGGCGACCGGTTCGGCCGGGCGGTGGCGCTCACCGACTGGAACGCGGACGGCACGGCGGACGTCGTCGCGGCCGGCGAGGACGCCGAGGGGAACCTCGGGGCGGTCTTCGTGGTCGGCCGCGACCGGATGGGGTCGACGAAGGTCGTCGACCTCGCCCGCATCGCCCCGAACCAGGAACTCGAGGGGGCGAGCGCGGACGACCACCTGGGCGCCGCCGGCTGGCTGGCCGTCGCGAACCTGGACGGCAGCTCCGGGCTCGAGCTGGTGATCCCTGCCCGGGACGGTGACGGGCCGTCGGACGACCGGGACGGCGCCGGCGAGGTCTCCCTCGTCTCCCACGGAGACCGGGATGGCGACGGGATCGCCGACGCCGACGACAGCGCGCCCGACGACCCGTCGACCGGGGGCGGTAGTGGCTGTACGACCCCGGGCGACACGGGCACGACGTCCACCTTCGACGCGGACAAGGAGACGTTCCGCTGGTCGGCGGTGAGCGGTGCGACCGGCTACGACTTCTACCGCGGGACGATCGTCCAGCCCTGGGAGTACAACGAGACCTGCCTTGCCGGGAACCTGTCCGAGCCCCATGGCACGGACAGCGAGGTCCCGGCAGCCGGGCACGCGTTCTGGTACGACTCGCGGGCGGTGCAGGACGACTGCAAGGGGCCCCTCGGGACCGATTCCGACGGGAACGCCCGCCCCGATCCGCCCGCCTGTCCCTGACGATCGGGAACGGTGGGTTCACCGGGAACGCCGGCCGCTCGCGGCCGGCGTTCCGCTGTCTGGCCCGGATCATGCGTGAGCCCTCCGGCCGAAACACCGGATCTGCACGCTGGCCGGGCCGTGCGGGCGATCCAGCATGCATCTGCGGCGTTTCGCCTCGAAGGTTCATGCATGATCCGGGCTGGGGCACCCGGATGGTCCCGGCGGTCAGGACGAGGTCGGGGCCGGCTCCTCCCGGCGGGTGGAACGCATCCGCGTCCCCAGCTCGTGGGAGAGGCGGATCTCCTCGGCGGGGATGTCGGCGGGGAAGAGCGCGCCGCTGATCCGGGCCCGGTGGATCGAGGCGCCGTCGAGACGGGCGCCGGAGAGGTCGACCCCGCGCAGGTCGGCGTCCCGGAGGTAGGCGCCCCGGAGATCCGCCCGGGAGAGATCGGCGCGCCGTAGGTCGACGGCGCGGAGGTTGGCGTCCCGGAGGTCGGGCGTCTCCCGCTTTGCCATCTCGTTGAACTGCGCGAACTTCTCCTCCCGGAGCAGCCGGCAGTGGGGCTTCGTGGCGTCGAGGGGCATGCTCGTCACCTCCTCCGTTTCTCTTCGTCCACCTCCGCCCGGACTTGAGTGGAAACCGCTATGCTTTCCGCCTGAGGAAGGAGGCGAACGATGGGGAACGACGACCGGCCGATGGCCCGGGGGCGCTTCGTGGCGGTGCCCGCGTGCGGGTTCCTGCTGGACTTCTCGACGTTCTGGAAGGAAGGAGAGGCTCCGCAGCCGGGGACGACCACCGAGGAAGGGGTCCGGCTGCCGGATCTCGATCCGGCCTTCGACGCGATGGCGGCGCTCGAGGCGGGGGCGATCGCGAACCCGGACGAGAATCGCCGGGTGGGCCACTACTGGCTCCGGGCCCCCGGCCTGGCGCCGGAGCCGGAGCTCACCCGGGCGATCGAGGAGACCCGGGACCGGGTCCTCGAGTTCGCGGCCCGGGTCCGGGAAGGGACCCTCGGCCCGGCGCCGGGGGCCCGCTTCGAGCAGGTGCTTCACGTGGGGATCGGGGGATCCGCCCTCGGCCCGCAGCTCGCCGCGGACGCGCTGCCGGCCCGGTCCGGCCTCGCCATCGACTTCCTCGACAACACGGACCCGGAAGGGTTCGAGCGCGTGCTCGGGCGGATCGGAGACCGGTTGGAGCGGACGCTCGTCCTCGTCGTCAGCAAGAGCGGGGGGACGCCGGAGACCCGCAACGGGATGGAAGCGGTCCGGGCGGCGCTCCTCGCCCGGGGACTCGAGCCGGCCCGGCACCTGGTGGCGATCACCGGCGAGGGGAGTGCACTCGACCAGCGGGCCCGCGAGGAGGGCTGGGTCGCCACCTTCCCGATGTGGGACTGGGTCGGTGGCCGCACCTCGATCACCTCCGCCGTGGGTCTCCTCCCGATGGCCCTCCTCGGCCACGACGTTCCCGCCTTCCTCGAGGGGGCCCGCCTGGTGGACGAGGCGACCCGCCTGCGGGACCCGGCGGCGAACCCCGCCGCCCAGCTCGCCCTCGCCTGGTACGCCGCCACCGGCGGGCGGGCGCGGCGGGCGATGGTCGTCCTCCCGTACCTGGACCGGCTCGTCCTCTTCTCCCGCTATCTCCAGCAGCTGGTGATGGAGTCCCTCGGCAAGGAGAAGGACCTCGCGGGGCGGGTCGTCCACCAGGGGCTGACGGTCTACGGGAACAAGGGGTCCACGGATCAGCACGCCTACGTCCAGCAGCTCCGGGAGGGGCCGGACGACTTCTTCTGCGTGTTCGTCGGGGCGCGGGAAGAGATGACGGAAGCGCCTCCCCTCGAGGTCGAGCCCGCGGTCACCCCGGGGGACTACCTGCTCGGGTTCCTTCTCGGAACGCGCCGGGCCCTCGCCGAGGCCGGCAGGCGCTCCCTGCTGCTCTCGATTCCGCGCCTCGACGAGGCCGCCCTCGGGGGGCTCGTCGCCCTCTTCGAGCGCACGGTGGGGCTCTACGCCTCCCTCGTCGGGATCAACGCCTACCACCAGCCGGGGGTGGAAGCCGGGAAGAAGGCCGCCCGGGGCGTGCTCGACCTGCAGCGGGCGCTCCTCGCCGCGATGGGACGGGCTCCCGGCCGGTTCGCGACCGCCGGCGAGTGGGCCCGGGAGGTCGGGATGGAGGACAGGGCCGCCGAGGCGTTCTGGGTGCTCGCGCACCTCGCGGCGAACCCGGCCCGGGGCGTGCGCCGGGAAGGGGAGGACACGGATCCCGCGGCCCGTTTCGGGGTCCCGGGCTGAGTCAGTCCCCGCCGAAGAGTTCCCGGTCGAGGGCGAGGAGGTCCGGGGGAAGCGGGGCCTCGAAGAGCACGTCCCGGCCCGTGCGGGGGTGGACGAACCCCAGCCGGGCCGCGTGGAGGGCGAGCCGCCCGGGGCCGGGATCGCCGCCGATGCCGTACCAGCGGTCGCCCAGGAGCGGCCAGCCGCTGGCCGCCGCCTGGACCCGGACCTGGTTCCGGCGCCCGGTCACCAGCCGGAAGCGGACCCGGGCGCGGGGGAGCGGCTCGTCGCGGGCCGCCTCGACCCGGTACTCCAGCACCGCTTCCCGGGCCCCGCGGGCGGCGGTCTCGACGACGGTCACCTCCCGGCCCGGGTCCGGCTCGGCCAGGAGGTGGCGGAGCGTTCCCGTCTCCGCCGCCGGCACGCCGGCGGTCCAGCCCAGGTACTCCCGGAGCGGCCGGCGGGCCCGGAACTGCTCCCGCAGGCGAGCGGCGTCCCGGCCCGTTCGCGCGAACAGGACCAGGCCGGAGGTCTCCCGGTCGATCCGGTGCACGACGTGCAGTTCTCCCCCGCCGCCCCGGCCCGCGGCGGCGAGGACGGCGAGGACCCGGGCCACGAGCGGCAGGTCGTCCGGGTCCGGGTCCGTCGTCGGGATCGTGACGATCCCCGGGTCCTTGTCCACGACGGCCAGGGCGGCGTCCAGGTGGAGCACCCGGAACCCGGGCCCGGAGAGGACCGGGCGGACCCGGGGCTCCGGGGCCCGGTCGTGGAGTTCCACCTCGGCCCCGGCGGGGGGGCGCCACGCGGGGTCGGTGACCGTCCTACCGTCGACGGTGACCCGGCCCGCCCGGATCCAGTCCCGGGCCCGGCGCAGGGACGTACCCACCCGGTCCCGGAGGAACGTGGTCAGGCTGGCGTCGACACCCGGCGGGACACGAAAGCGCGGCATAGGCTCTCCGGGACGCGGTTGCGGCGGGTCGAGGGAGGTGCTGAAGTAACGGGGTCATCTCCAGCATAGCGCGGGAACCGATCCCGGCACGGGATGACGGAAAGGGTCTTCCGATGTTGCAGGTCCCCGGGCACCCCGCTCCCTTCGGGGTGGTGCCTCCCGGAACGCCGCCCCCCGAGGGGGTCCGGCGGCTCCACGTCCTCCTGGTCAAGCCTTCCAAGTACGACAGCGACGGCTACGTCATCCGCTTCGTCCGGGGGGTTCTCCCCTCGAACACCCTGGCCACGCTCCGCGCCCTCACCGAGGAGGTGGCCGAGCGGCACGAACTGGGAGACGTCGAGCTGGTCGTCCACCTGCTCGACGAGATCGTCGAGAGGGTCGAACCGGCGAAGCTCGTACGCCGGTACACGCGGCGACGGGGGGATCGCCTGGTCGTCGCCCTCGCCGGGGTCCAGTCGAACCAGTTCCCCCGGGCGGCCGACCTGGCGCGGGAGTTCCACGCCGCCGGCGCCCCGGTGATGATCGGGGGGTTCCACGTGTCGGGAGCCCTCGCGATGGATCCCCGGGGTGTCCCCCCCGAGATCCGGGAGATGCTCGACCTGGGCGTGACCCTCGTTCGCGGCGAGGTCGAGGAGTGCTGGGGTGATCTCCTGCGGGACGCGCTCCACGGGCGGCTCCGGCCGCTGTACCAGGTCGATCCGCCGCCGGACATCTCGCACGCCAGCATCCCGGTGGTGGATCCTCGCCTGATGAAACGGTTCGCCTACCCCGACATGGGGACGATCGACGCGGGCCGCGGGTGCCCCTTCAACTGCAGCTTCTGCACGATCATCAACGTGCAGGGGCGAAAGATGCGCTGGCGCCGGGCGGAAAAGATCCTCGAGCGGATCCGGGCGAACCACGCCCTCGGGATCGACTACTACTTCTTCACCGACGACAACTTCGCACGGAACCCGGAGTGGGAGCATGTCTTCGACGGGCTGATCCGCCTGCGCGAGGAAGAGGGGCTGCCCGTCGAGTTCATGATGCAGGTCGACACCCGGGCCCACCAGATTCCCCGCTTCGCCGAGAAGGCCTCCCGGGCCGGCTGCAGCCAGGTGTTCGTCGGCATGGAATCGCTGAACGAGAAGAACCTGGAGGCGGCGGGCAAGCGCCAGAACGACGTCCACGGCTACCGGCAGATGGTGGAAACCTGGCATGCCCACGACATCGCCGTCCACGTCGGCTACATCATCGGCTTCCCGTACGACACGCCGGAGAGCGTCCGGCGCGAGGTCCGGCAGCTCCGCGACGAGGTCGGGGTCGACCAGGCGT
>JAMOQA010000315.1 GCA_027064265.1 Acidobacteriota bacterium | reverse complement strand
GCGCCTCCGCGGGAGCGACCTGCCCCCCGGGTACCCGGGATGACGTTACCACGCCCCGGGATACACCCGGCCGGTCCCTCCCGACAGCCCGGCGGACGCGTCCCTGCGGGACGGCCCGGTTGCTGTTCCCGGGCAGGGCCCCCGGCAGCCAGGAGGACACCCCGGTCCCTCGTCTTGCGGGGCGAGCTACCGGACGCCGTGGCGAGGAGCCGGGTCGTGGGCGGTGGAGGGAGGTGGCCGTTGCGGGGCGGCGGGCATCCGCCGGAGGCTCCCGCTCGGCACGGTGCGCCTCGGTCGAGCGCCTCCCGCGAGACATGTCTCCGGGTCTGCGTGGCAGGGGTCTCCCCGGAACTGCGCCAGGTCGGGCGGGGGTCCCCCCGGAAATGCGACAGATCCGGAGGGGGGTTACCCCGCAAATGCGACAGGCCCGGTCCCCCGGGACGGTCCAGGAGGGGGGTCCCCCCGGAAATGCAACGGAAAGTGACGCATTTCCAGCCCGACCTCCCGCGCCCTGTCGCATTCTCGGACCAACCCCCCCGGCCGACTGACGCATTTCCCGGGGAACCCCTCCCGCCGGCGGGCCGCCGGGAGCCCCTGTCCCGCCGCCCCGCCGCGGCAGGCCGTGAGGGGCCTCGTCCCCCACCGGCCCCCGCGCCCCGACCGAGCGCGGAGCCCCGCGACCGCCGCGCCGCGACCCTCCCTTCAGCGCTCCCTGGCCCCCGCCTCCCGCAGGATCCGCACGACCTCGTCGTGGCCCCTCGCGATCGCCACCCGGAGTGCCGTGACACCGGTCGTCATCCTCGCGTTCGGGTCGGCACCCGCTTCGAGGAGCATGCGTGCCAGGTCCGCGTGCCCGTGTTTGGCGGCCTCGTGCAGTGGTCGCCAGCCTGCCGCGGCCTGGACGTTCACGTTGGCGTGCGCCTCGAGGAGCGCCCGGGCCACGTCCGTGTCGCCCCTGGCGGCGGCGGAGTAGAGCGCGGTGTAGCCGTTACCGTCCGGGATGTCCGGGTCCGCGTGTCCCTCGAGTAGTGCCCGGACGGCCGCCGCGTGGCCGAGTCCCGCAGACCCAGGTGGAGCGGCGTGCGGCCGTACGCGTCCAGTGCGTCGGGGTAGGCATGGGCCTCGAGGAGGAGGCGGACCACGTCGGCGTCGCCCCGGATGACGGCGATGTGCAGCGGGGTGAATCCCTTGCTGTCGCGGACGTTCGGGTTCAGGCCACCCTCGAGGAGGGTCCGGACGCGGGCGGCGTCCCCCACCCGCACTGCGTCCAGGAGGTCGTCGGCAGTGCAGTACGGAGTCGAGGTGGACGCGAAGCCGGAAACGAGACCCGAGACCAGGGCGAGCAGGACGGGCAGCGCGAAGCGGGACGGGCGGAACATGGTGCACCCCTGATGATCAAGTGCGGACCGCACGGGTCGCCTTTCGATCATAGCGGGGTACGACGGACTCGTGGGGCCGGTCGCATCAAGGCATCAGGAGGGGTACGAGGGCGAGAATCAGTGCCGGTGCGGGGAGGGATCGGCCGCCGGGGTTTCGCCCCGCTGCGTGCAGAGAGCGGGGGAAAATGCGCGCTCGGCGACAGAGAAGGGCCGTTGCTGCACGCAAATCGGGCCGCGGGCCGGTTTCGGGCACCTGTTGGTTCCGAGGACCAGTTCGCGACAGTTCGCAGTCGTTCGCCGGAGGGGTCAGGCAGCGGGCGAGCGTGCGGGAACCGCCGTTCTCTGTCGCGGAGCGTGCAGAAACCGCCCGTCTCTGTCGAAATCCGTGCGGGATCCCCCGTTCTCTGTCGGGAAGCGCGCGAGATGGACTGTTCCCTGTCGGTAAGGGGCCAGCGGGGTGTGGCCTGGCGGCGGGCAAACCGATCGGGGAAAACGGTTTGTCGGGGGGGCGGGTCGGCGTACATTGCACGGGACCCGGGCGAGGCCGCCCGGCCGGAGGAAAGTCATGCCCCCCGTTCGCCCCCCCGTCGCCTTCGCCCTCGTGGCCCTCGTGTGCGCTTTCGTCGCCCTCGCGCCGGTCGGTCCGGCCGTGGCCGGCGAGACGCTGCCCCGTCCCGAGCTCACCGTCGAGCGGGTGGACGGGGTCTCCCGCGTCTTCGTCGAGACCGTCCTGCCCGAGGGTTCCCGGGACCGGTCGCTCCTGCGGGTGACCGCCTCCCCGGTGGAGCCCGGGGCGACCGGCCGTGACCCGGCAGGGCGCGCGGCGTTCGCGACCTGGCTCGAGACGGCCACCGGCGAGACCTTCGCC
>JAMOQA010000314.1 GCA_027064265.1 Acidobacteriota bacterium | reverse complement strand
GAGCATCGCGGGGCCGAGCCGCGCCTGCCGCCAGGCCGGGTCGCCGCCGGGCAGCGGCCAGCGCAGGACGTGGACCGCGTCGGGGCGGCCCGGCAGCCCGCGGGGAGGCCTCCGGTCGACGTAGACCTCCAGCCGGTCGTCCCGGGCGGGGCCCGCGGCGCGGTGCGCGAGGATCCCCTCGAGGTAGCGGGCGACCCCGGTCGGCCGGTGGACGAGCACCCGGCCGTCGATCGCAATCGTCACCTGCCGGCTCCCGCTCACCCGGTCACCTCCCGCCAGGCGGCGAGCACCTCGGCCGCCACCCGCGCCGGCACGAACCGCTCGGCCCACCGCCGGCGGGCCTCCCCGGCCGCCGTGCCCGGACCGGGCGCCTCCAGTGCCTCCCGGATCGCCCGGGCGAGGATGCCGGGCTCGGGGACGGGCGCCACGTGGACGTGGTCGCCCCCCGCCTCCCGGAGCGAGGGCGCGGGCCCGACCGCCACCGGCACCCCGGCGGCGAGGCCCTCGACCACGGGGATCCCGAAGCCCTCCTCGAGGGAGGGGACGACCAGCGCCCGGGCCCCGGCGATGGCCGCGGCGTGGGCCGCCGGGTCGATCCAGCCGGGGAAGAGAACGCGGTCGGCGAGGCCGAGGTCGCGGGCGGCCCGCTCCGCCCGGGCCCGGCCGGCGGAGGGCGGTCCCGCCAGGACGAGGACGAGGTCGGGATCGTCCCTCGCGATCTCGGCGAACGCGGGGAGCAGCAGGTCCGCGACCCCCTTCAGCCGGTCGAACCCGGAGACGTGGAGCAGGTAGGGGCGGCCTCCCGCCGCCGGGACTCCCGGGCGCGGGACGTCCCGGAAGGGGGACGGGTCCACCGGCGGCGGGATCACCCGGATCCGCCCCGGGTCCGCCCCGAGGCGGGCGGCCAGCTTCCCCGCCGTCACCCGGCTGACGGCGATCACCCGGTCGGCCCGCGCCGCCCGGGCGAGGGAAGACCGGAAGACGAACCGCTGCTTCCACGTGAAGGCCCGGGGGTGCTCGAGGGGAACCAGGTCGTGGACCGTGGCGACCAGGGGCACCCCCGCCGGGGGCTCCGGCGGGGCGAGGAAGGTCGCGTGGACCAGGTCGGCGCCGGCCACCCGGGTCCAGCGGGACCCGAGGACACGGCTCCAGAAGAGGTCCGGCCCGGCGGGGTGGGCGGCGGGAAGGGTGGCCGCGCCGGGGGGAACGCCGGCGGCGGTCGGGGCCTCGGCGGGCCGTTCCGGCACCAGGACCAGCACCTCCGGCGCGTCGGGAAGGGCGGCGAGCCCGGCGAGGAGCCCGCGGACGTACCGCCCGACGCCCCGGCGCCCGGTCGGCCCGAAGAGGGGGCGCCCGTCGAGGAGGACCCTCACGGGGTCTCCTTCGGCGGGGCGACCCCGCCCCCGGGGGGCACGCCCGGGTCGCGGCGCCGCCCGGTCTCCCGCGGGGCCGGCGGGTGCCCGAGGAGGGTCAGCAGCTCGGCGAGGATCATCGCGGTCGCCCCCCACACGATCTCCCCGTAGACCTCGAAGAACGGCACCCGGTAGTCCCGGCCGTCGAGGCGCCAGGTCTCGACGAGCTGGTTGGCGGGGTCACCGAGATTCGCGAGGGACGCGTCGAAGAGCTCGGCCACCTCCCGGGGGTCCGGCGAGAACCTGGGGCGGCCCCAGGCGAACGCGACCACCGGGTGCAGGACGAAGCCACTGACCGGGACGTGGAGGGGCGTCAGCTCGCCGAGGACCTGGATCCGCTCGGGGTCGACCCCGATCTCCTCGGCGGCCTCCCGGAGGGCGGCCTCCCGGGGCGACTCCCCCGGCTCGGCCTCGCCGCCGGGGAAGGAAACCTGCCCGGCGTGCCGCCCGACGGTGGCGGTCCGCCGGGTCAGCATCACCCAGCAGCCGGTGTCCCTGAGCGCGGGGTCGATGAACCAGGGAGGCGGCAGCGGGTCCAGGCTCGACCAGAAGGGAGGCGAGTGGAGCAGGACGAGCACGCCGGCCGGCCGGGCGTCCTCCGGGAAGACGCCGGGGCGCCAGCCGGGGCGCGGGCTCGGCGCCATCCGGAGCTGGGCCGGGACGCCGGGCAGCGGCCCGGCCAGGCCCTGGACCAGGGCCTCGCGGATGGCGCGGTAGTCGTCGAGATCGGGGGGCGCGGGGCGACCGTCCTTCACCGGGGAGCCTCCTGGCGCCGGCCACCGGGGAACCGCGGCCGGGCCTCGCCCGGGAGTCTACCGCGCCCGCGGGGTATCATCGCCGCCT
>JAMOQA010000313.1 GCA_027064265.1 Acidobacteriota bacterium | reverse complement strand
CTCGAGTCGACCGCGGCGGGACGGTACCGGCTGCGGTGGGACGGCCTCGACGACGACGGCAACCCGGCCGCGCCCGGCGAGTACGAGTTCCGCCTGGTGACCACCGACGCCACGGGGAAGGACTCCCCCGGGATGGCCCTCGTGGTGCTCCCCGTCGAGGGGCTCCACTTCGGAGAGGACGGGCTCTCGATGGTCTCCGGCACCCGCACCCTGCCGTTCGGAGCGATCGTCGAGATCCTCGACCCGGGGGCCGGAGGCGTGCAGGTGAGCGGCGGATCGGAAACGGGCCAGGACAGCGGAACGAGCGACGACACCGGCGCGTGAGCCGCCGGCATTCACGGGAGGAGAGATGGGCTACGGTTCGTTCTACGCGGGGCTGACGGGACTGAAGGCACACGCGAGCGCCCTGAGCGTGATCGGGAACAACCTCGCCAACGTCAACACCATCGGGTACAAGGGCTCCCGGGCGACCTTCGCCGAGCTGTTCTCCGGTGGAGGCGGCTACGGCGTCGCCGGCAGCGGCGAGCCGTACCAGATCGGCATGGGGACGAAGCTCTCCACCGTCCAGCAGCTCTTCCACCAGGGCGCGCTCCAGCCCACCGAGGTGACCACCGACCTCGCCCTCGAGGGGAACGGCTTCTTCGTCCTGCGGCAGCCCGACGGCCTGAACGTCTACACCCGGGCGGGCAACTTCTCCTTCGACGACGAGGGCTACCTCGTGAATCCCACCGGTTACAAGGTACAGGGGTACACGAGCCGCGACGACGAGGGACACATCGTTCCGTCCGGGGCCGTCAGCGACATCCAGATCCCCGCCGGGATGACCGCGCCGCCCCAGGCGACCCGCTACTTCCGCCTCGACATGAACCTCAACGCCGGCGCCCGCGTCGACGACCCGGCGACCTCGTCGGTCAACGAGGCGGAGATCTTCACGACCAGCGTCTCGGTGTACGACGCCCTCGGCGAGGCCCACGACCTGACCATCGTCTTCACGCCGGTGGACAACGACGGGGACGGGGTCCTCGACCAGTGGAACTGGGAGGCCCGCGTGCCGCGGGCCGACGTGGACGTGACCACCAACCCGGGCGATCCCGAGTACTACGTCGTCGACTCCGGCACGGTCACCTTCGACGGCAACGGCCGGCTGACCGCGCCGGCGGACAACGTCACCCTGTCGATCCCGGCCTGGTCGAACGGCGCGGCCGCCCAGGACGTGGAGTGGCGGCTCTACGACGAGGACGCCGCCCCCGTCGTCAGCGGATACTCCGCGCCCTCGGCGATCGACAGCCTGTACCAGGACGGGTTCTCGATGGGCCGCCTGCGGGCGATCGCCATCGACGAGAACGGCCTGATCTCCGGGGTGTTCACCAACGGGCGCGTCGTCGAGCTGGCCCGGCTCGCCATCGCCTCGTTCAACAACCCCGGCGGCCTGTTCAAGCACGGGGACAACACGTTCCTCGCGTCCCTCGGCTCCGGCCCGGCGGCGATGGGCGTTGCCGACACCGGCGGCCGGGGGAAGGTGATGTCCCGGGCCCTCGAACTGTCGAACGTGGACATCACGGAGCAGTTCACCGACATGATCGTGGTCGAGCGGGGCTACCAGTCGAACTCCCGCGTGATCACGACCACCGACCAGATGGTCCAGGAGGCCCTGACCCTGAAGCGGTGATCCCGGCGAGGTCCCCCGCGGCGCGCCGGCCCCGGTGCCCCGGGGGCCCTCCCGGCCTTCCCCGGACGGAACCTGGTGCCAGATCGAGGAGGCGCCGACCCTCGAGCTCGACGAGCGGCGACGATCCTGGAGGCCCACGGAGGGTCCGGCCCCCCGCATCGCCCGGCGTGCCCCGCGCCGGGCCTTCTTTTCGTCTCGCCGCGGCCGCGCGTGCGCGGCGTTCCGGGGAGCCGGCAGCCCCCCGGCGGACGCCACGGAGCGGGTCGGGCGGGGGTTCCCCCGGAAATGCGACAGATCCAGGGAGGGGTCGCCCCGCGAATGCGACGCAGGGACGCCGTGGAGGAGCTCGTACCCGCGAACCCGGGCCGGAAAGCGGCGCATTTCGCCGGCGACCCTCGGCAGGGTGTCGCATTTGCGGAGCGACCCCCCCGGCGGAGTGACGCATTTTCGCGGGGACCCCTCTCGGTGAGGCCATCACGACGAAGGAGGGGACCGGGAAGGAACTGCCGGGGGGGCGTCAACGGATCGACGGCGGGGGGACGCGGGCGGCGGGAGGCCGTCGGCGGGCCGGGGGGCGTTCGTGGAACCAAGTCGCTGAAGTTGCAACGAGTTGACACCTGTCGCACGGGGCGGCACGGGCCTTGCTCTTCCGCGAGGACGCGAAGCAGGAGGTCCGTATGCCCGAGCCGGCTGCCGTCACGTCGCCGCCCGCGGAGACTCCCTCGCCCGCCGCGAAGGGGACCCGGGAGGGGGCCGCGAAGCAGGGCGCCCGGGAGGCGCGCGGAAGGGATCCCCTCCCGGGGACCCCCGCGGCCTACCTGGGGATCCCGCTCTCCCTGTCCGCCCGCATCGCCCGCGGGATGGCCACCCTGCGCGAGGTCCGTGAGGCGGCCGACGGGACGATCTTCCCCCTCGAGACCCCGGTGGGGGAGCCGGCGGAGCTGATCACCGAGGGGACGGTGCTCGGCCGGGGGGAGATCGTCGAGATCAAGCACCAGCTCTGGCTGCGGCTGACCTCCCTGGGAGACCGGGACGATGGTTGATGCCGGGGTCGGGCTGGTCGACGTGCTGCGGGCGGTCGGGGCGCTGGTGACCGTCGTCGCCCTGGTTCCGCTGGTGGCCTGGGTGATGCGGCGCACCGGGCGGGTGCGGGGCCCGCGCCAGCTCGAGGTGGAGGAGCGGGTGCCCCTGGCAAGGGGGGCCCACCTGGCGGTGGTCCGGCACGGCAATCGCCGCCTGCTGGTCGGCGTCACCGAGCACGCGGTCTCCCTGGTCTCCGAGCTGGTCGACCCGGACGAGGCGCTCGCGGACGCGGCGGCCGGCGGCGACGCCCCGCCCCCGGGGCGGCTTCTCGACTTCCCCGCGCGGCTCGCCGAGAGCCTGAAGAAGATGGGAGGCGCGGCGCGATGAGCCGGCGGCGCCTCGGCACGGTGCTCGTGCTGCTCGCCCTCGCGGCGTGCGGGACGGCGCTCGCCGCGCCGGCGGAGTCCGCCATCGAGCTGAAGCTCTCCGACTCGGCGGGGCTCGGTCCGTCCTCGACGGCGGTCCGCCTGCTGATCCTGTTCACCGTCCTCGCCATCGCACCGTCGATCCTCCTGATGATGACCTCGTTCGTGAGGTTCGTCGTCGCGTTCCACTTCCTGCGCCAGGCGCTCGGCTCCCCCCAGATGCCGCCGAACCAGGTGATCATCGGGCTGTCCCTCTTCATGACCCTCTTCGTGATGGGGCCGGTGGTCGACCAGGTGAGGGAACGCGCCTGGCAGCCATGGGCCGACGGGGAGATCGACGCCGTCGAGGCGGTCCACGAGGCCGCGGCGCCGTTCCGCGACTTCATGCTGCGGAACACCCGGCAGACCGACCTGGAGCTGTTCGTCAAGATGGCCCGGCTGCCGAAGCCGAAGGGGCCCGAGGAGCTGCCCCTGCGGGTGATCGTCCCCGCCTACGTGATCTCCGAGCTGCGGGTCGCCTTCGAGATCGGCTTCCTGCTGTTCCTGCCCTTCCTGGTCGTCGACCTGGTCGTCGCCTCGGTGCTGCTCTCGATGGGAATGATGATGCTGCCCCCGGCGATGGTCTCGCTGCCGTTCAAGATCCTGCTCTTCGTGCTGGTCGACGGGTGGTCCCTGATCGCGGGATCCCTCGTCGCGGGCATCCGGTGAGGAGGCCGCCATGGACGAGATGATGGTGCTGGCGGTGGGGCACGACGCGATGCGCACGGCGCTGTTCGTCGCGATGCCGATGCTGGTCGCGGGGATGCTGGTCGGCGTGATCGTCAGCATCCTGCAGGTGGCGACCTCGATCCAGGACGTCACGATCACGTTCATCCCGAAGATCCTGGCCGTGTTCCTCGTCTTCGTCGTCGCGATGAGCTGGATGCTCCGGGTCCTGCTCTCGTTCACCCGCGAGATCTTCGAGCTCGCCTCCACCCTGGTCGGCTGAGGAGACCCCGCCCGATGGATGCCCTCGTCTTCCGCCTTCCCTGGAACGACCTGCTCGGGACGTTCGCCCTCGTCCTGCGGGGGGCGGCAATGGTGGCGGTGGTGCCGATCTACGGCTCGGAGGCGGTGCCGAAACGGGTGCGGATCGGTCTCGCGGTGCTGCTCGCGGTGATCGTCGCGCCGGTCGTCCCCCCGGTGCCCGCCGGGGTCGGCATCCTGCGGCTCGTCGTCGTCGAGTCCCTCGTCGGCTTCGTCATCGGGTACGCGGCGGCGATGACCGTGGAGATCACCCTTTACGCCGGCGGCCTCGCCGGGTACCCGACCGGCCTCGCGATGGCGGCGATGCTCGACCCGGTGACCCAGATGCAGGCGCCGACCATCGGGATCTTCTACCGGCTGATGGGGATGCTGGTCTTCGTCGCGATCGGGGGCCCCGAGCAGGTGCTCGGCGTTCTCGCCCGCTCGTGGGAGATCGTGCCGCCTGGCGGCGCGGTCCTCGACGGGCCGTGGCTCCCGTTCGTCGTCCAGGTCAGCGCCCGGGTGATCACCCTCGGGTTCCGGCTGGCGGCCCCGATCATGGTCACCGGGTTCCTGGTCGACCTGGGCCTGATGCTGGTCAACCGGGCCGTGCCCCAGATGCACGTGCTCGTCGTCGGGGCGCCGATCCGCCTCGGGGTGGGGCTCGTCGTGGCGGGCCTCTCCCTCCGGCTGATGGCGCCGCTCCTTACCGAGACCTTCCGGGGGACGACCCACGACGTCGCCCGGTTCCTCCGCGTGCTCGCGGGATCCTGAGGAGGCTCCACCGTGGCCGACCCCCGGCAGGATCGCGACCAGCGGACGGAAAAACCGACCGACCGCCAGATCGAGCGCGCGCTCGACAAGGGGAACGTCGCGCGCTCCCAGGACGTCGGGCAGGTCTCGTCTCTCGGTCTCTTCCTCGCCTGGGCGATGCTGTTCGGGGGCTGGTTCCTCGGGAGCGCGCAGGTGATGGTCCGGCGGTGGCTCCGGACGCCGCGGGCGGTGCCGGCCCTCGAGGAGCTGCCGCGCACGCTGCTGCAGGCGGCCCTGGACGCCGCCTGGCTGATCGGCCCGCTGCTCCTCGCGATCATGGTCGGGGCGATCGTCGGCCAGTACCTCCAGACGAAGATGCGCTTCGCCAAGGATGCGCTGCGCATCGACTTCAGCAAGATCAACCCGTTCACCGGGATCAGGAAGGTCTTCCAGCTCGACAGCCTCTTCAACGCGGCGAAGGCGCTGGTCAAGACCGTGCTCTACGCCGTGCTGATCTGGCTGATCCTGCTGCCGGAATGGGGCGAGGTGATGAACCTCGCGCTGCTCACGCCGCCGGCGATCTTCCGGGAGACCGCCCTGATCATCCGGCGGATCCTGCTCTGGGCCTTCGCCATCGGGCTCGTCATCGCCGTCGCCGACTACGCGTGGGTGCGGTGGCGCTGGTACCGCAACCTCTACATGACGAAGAAGGAGGTCAAGGACGAGGCGAAGGAACGGGAGATCCCCGCCGAGGTCAAGCGGAAGCAGAAGCAGAAGATGTTCGAGCTGGCGCGCCGCCGGATGATGGCCGCCGTCCCCCAGGCCGACGTGGTCGTGACCAACCCGACCCACGTCGCCGTCGCCCTGAAGTACGAGCAGGGGAAGATGGACGCGCCGCTCGTCCTCGCCAAGGGGAAGGGCCCGATCGCGCGGAAGATCAAGGAGATCGCCCGGAAGCACGGGATTCCCCTCGTCGAGGACCCGCCCCTCGCCCGGACCCTCGAGAAGCTGTGCCGCGTCGGCGCGCCGATCCCGGAGTCCCTCTACCGGGCGGTGGCCGAGGTGTTCGCGTGGATCTGGAGCCGGCGGAAGGGGGCCTATCGCGCCCACCCGGAGGTGGAGGCCGAGGCCGCCGGTCGTAGCGGGGTGACGCCGTGAGCACGGGCGCGATCGCGGGCGCGGTGACGCCGGCCTCGCGGTACCACCTGGTGCTGCCGATCGCGGTGATCCTCGCGCTCGGCCTGATCATCGTCCCGCTGCCGACCGCCGTCCTCGACCTGCTGATCACGGTCAACCTGGCGCTGTCGATCGTGATCCTGATGACGGCGATGTACATCCCGGGGCCGACGAACTTCTCGGCCTTCCCCTCGCTGCTGCTGCTGGTCACCCTCTACCGCCTCGCGCTGAACATCGCCTCGACCCGGCTGATTCTCCTGCAGGGGGACCAGGGGACCCGGGCCGCCGGCGTGGTGATCCAGTCGTTCGGGCAGTTCGTCGTCGGCGGCTCGTTCATCGTCGGCGTCGTCGTCTTCCTCGTGCTGCTGGTGATCCAGTTCGTCGTGATCGCCCACGGCTCGACCCGCATCTCCGAGGTGATCGCCCGGTTCACGCTGGATGCCATGCCGGGCAAGCAGATGGCGATCGACGCCGACCTGAGCGCCGGCCTGATCACCGAGAAGGAGGCGATCGCCCGGCGCGAGAAGATCCAGAAGGAGGCGGAGTTCTTCGGGTCGATGGACGGCGCCGTGCGCTTCACCCAGCGGGACGCGGTCGCCGCCCTCGTGATCACGATGATCAACATCCTCGCGGGGATCGCGATCGGCGTCCTCCAGCAGGGGATGGACATCTCGGAGGCGCTGCGCACCTACTCCGTGCTGACGATCGGCGACGGCCTGGTCTCGGCGATCCCCTCGCTGCTGATCGCCCTCGCCGGCGGCATCATCACCACCCGGGCCGCCCAGGAGACCAACCTGGGCGAGACGGTGCTGACCCAGCTCCTCTCCTCGCCGAAGCCGCTGAAGATCGCCGCCGCCACGCTGCTCGGGCTCGCGCTGGTGCCGGGCCTGCCGAAGGTCGCCTTCCTGGTGCTCGCCGGCGTGACGTACGCGGGGGCCCGCGCTGCGGCCGCCCGCCTGCGGGAGGAGCCGGCGCCCACGGAGGAGACGGAGACGGAGGCCGGGGACGACGAGATCGTCGACGAGGCGGAGGCGCTGCTCGGCGTCGACCCGCTCTGCGTCGAGGTCGGCTACGACCTGATCGACGCGGTCGGGGCCGACCAGCCGGGCGGCATCCTGGACAAGATCAAGGGACTGCGCCGGCAGCTGGCGACCGAGCTCGGCTTCGTGCTGCCGCCGGTGCGGGTGCGGGACAACCTCCAGCTCCCGCCGGACCGCTACGACATCCTGCTCAAGGGGGTGCGGATCGCATCGGGCCGGATCCCGCGGGGGCGCCTGCTCGCCCTCGACGTCGGGGCGTCCCGCAAGATCGAGGGGATCGCCACCCGCGACCCGGCGTTCGGCCTGCCGGCGACCTGGATCGACCCGTCGAAGGCGGACGAGGCGCGGGCGGCCGGGTACACGGTGGTCGATCCGCCGTCGGTGCTGTCGACCCACCTGATGGAGGTGATCCGGAGGAACGCCGCCGAGCTGCTCGGGCGGGAGGACGTGGCCCGGCTGCTCGACCGGCTCCAGCGCACCCACCCGAAGGCCGTGGCGGAGCTGGTGCCCGAGCGGATGACCGTCGGCGAGGTCCAGCGGGTGCTCCAGGCGCTGCTGACCGAGCAGGTGCCGATCCGGGACCTGGCGACGATCGTCGAGCTGATGGCGGACGCCGCCGCCCGCACCCGGGACACCCAGGAGATCGCGGAGGCGGTCCGCCGCGGGCTCGCCCGCGCGATCGTCGCCCCGCTCCTCGACGACCAGGGAACGCTCCAGGCGGTCGGCCTCGATCCCGCCCTCGAGGACGAGCTGACCCGCGCCCTCGTGCCCCAGGGGCCGGAGCGGCCCGCCGAGGGGATGTCGCCGGGCCGCGCGCGGGAGATCGTCTCCCGCATCGGCCAGGCGGTGACCGCCGCCGGCACCCAGGTCGCCGTGGTCGTCGGGCCGCGGCTCCGCCCGTACCTCGCCGCGCTGCTGCGGCCGCACCTGCCGCACACGCCGGTCCTTTCCACCCTCGAGATCCCGCCGGAGGTCCAGCTGAAGGCGGTCGCAACGGTGGGCTGAGATGCTCGTGAAGACGGTCAGGGGCAGAACGACGTCGGAAGCCCTCGCGCGGGTGCGCGAGGTCCTGGGCGCCGGTGCGGTCGTCCTCGAGACGCGCCGCGTCACCGGCGGGGTCGAGATCGTCGCGGCCACGGAACGGCCCGGGACGGGAGGCGGCGCATCGCCGGCCCCGGCCCCCGCGGCCCGCCCCCTGGGCGAGCACGCGGCGCGCCTGCGCGAGGACCTGGTCGCCTTCGGGTTCGGCCCGGTGCTCGCCGAGCGGATCGCCCGGGCCGCCGAGGCGAACCTGGACGAGGAGCGGCTCGCCGATCCGCTGGCGCGCCTCGCCTACGCGCGCCGGGCGGTCGGGCTGTGGCTCGCCGCCGCGGAGCCGCCGACCTCCGCGGACGGGGTCCGCGTCCTCGCCGTGGTCGGCGCGCCCGGCGTGGGGAAGACGACGACCCTCGCCAAGGTGGCCGCGCGGGAGGCGATCGCCGCCGGCCGCCGGGTGGTCCTCGCCTCGTGCGACGACCAGCGCCTCGGCGGGGCGGAGCAGGTCGAGGGGTTCGCCCGGGTGCTCGGCGTGCCGTTCCGCCTGGTGCGGGACCGGCGCGACCTGGACCGGGCGCGGGTCGAGCTGTCCCCCGGCACGCTGCTGCTCCTCGACACGCCGGGGATCGCGCGGAACGACGGCGAGGGGATGGACCGGCTCGCCGGGATCCTCGCCGGCGTCTCCGCCGAGGAGATCGAGCTGCTGCTCGCCGCCGACCGGGACGGGGCCTCCCTCGCCGACACGGTGCGGCGCTTCCGGCGGCTGCGCCCGGGGCGGCTCGGCGCGACCCGCCTCGACGAGGCGGTGCGTCCCGGCGCCCTGGTGACCGCCGCCGCCCGGGCCCGGCTGCCGCTCCTCCACCTGGGGAACGGTCCCCGGGTGCCCGACGACCTGGAACTGGCCGACCCGGCGCGCCTCGCCGCCTGGGCCGTGCCGTCGCCGCGGGGCACCCGCGGGGAGGAGGCACGATGAGCGGCGCGGCCGGCAGGAGCCGGGGTTTTCCCGGCGCCCTTCCCCGGGTGATCGCCGTCACCTCGGGCAAGGGGGGCGTGGGGAAGACCTCCCTCGTCGCGAACACCGCGATCTGCCTCGCCCGCATGGGCGCCCGGGTGACGGTGATCGACGGGGACCTGGGCCTCGCCAACCTCGACGTGCTCCTGGGGATCGTGCCGCGGCGGACGATCGAGCACTTCTTCCGGGAGGGAGCCTCCCTCGCGGAGATCGCCGTCGAGGGGCCCGAGGGGATCCGGGTGATCCCGGCGGGGTCGGGGCTGCCGGAGCTGACCCGGCTCGCCCCGGAGGCCCAGCTCCGCTTCGCCGAGGAGCTGCTCGCCCTGCGGCAGGACGCCGACGTCGTCCTCGTCGACACGGCCGCCGGGATCGCCGACCAGGTCTCGCGGATGCTCCACGTCGCCGACAGGGTGCTGCTGGTGACCTGGCCGGAGCCGGCCGCCCTCGTCGATGCCTACGCGGCACTCAAGGTGATGCGCGGGCGCCTGCGCGAGATCGGCCTCGTCGTCAACGGTGCCGCCTCCGAGGAGGAGGCGCGCCGGATCCATCGCCAGCTCGAGGCGGTGAGCCGCCGCTTCCTCGGGGGAGGGATCCCGCTCGAGGGGTGGATTCCCCGGGACGAGGCCGTCCGCGAGGCGGCACGCCGCCAGCGGGCCGTGGTGCTCGCCGAACCGTTCTCGCCGGCCAGCCGCGCCTTCGAGCGCCTGGCCCTTCACCTCGCCGCGCGGGCGGCCGCCCGGCTGCGCGGCGCGATCGGGGAACGATGGGAAAGAAAGGCACGGGCAACCGAGACGATGCACTGACCCGGGACGGGGCCGCCGTCTTCGAGGCGCCGCTCGTCGATCCTTCCGTCGAGTGGACGCCCGAGGCGCGCGTGCCCGGCTCGCCGGAGCGGGAACGGCTGCTCCTCGCGCACGTGCCCCTGGTGCGCTACCTGGCGCACCGGATCGGTTCGCGCCTCGCCGGGTCGATCGACTACGACGACCTGGTGGGGGACGGGCTGCTCGGGCTGATGGAGGCGGTCGACCGGTTCGACCCGGCGCGCAACGTCCGCTTCAAGACGTACGCGGAGCAGCGGATCCGGGGGGCGATCCTCGACGGCGTGCGGGCCCGGGACTGGGCGCCCCGTTCCCTGCGTCGCGCCGCGCGGAAGCTCGAGACGGCGATCGCCGCCGTCGAGAGCCGCACCCGCCGCGCGGCGAGCGACGAGGAGATCGCCGCCGAGCTCGACATCTCCATGGAGGAGCTGCAGGAGCTGTACGTCCAGGCCCGCGGGATCCGGATGGGGGCGATGCCCGGCCTCGAGGAAGAAGGGCGCGACCCGGCGGATCCTTCCGGCGACCCCCTCGGCCAGGTCGAGGCCAAGGAGCGGCGGCAGCTCCTCTCCGAGGAGATCGAGCAGCTCCCGGAGCGGGAGCGGCTCGTGCTCAGCCTCTACTACGAGCGCGGGCTCACCCTCAAGGAGATCGGCGCGGTCCTCGACGTCAGCGAGTCCCGCGTCTGCCAGATCCACACCCGGGCCATCGCCCGGTTGCGCTCGCGGGTCGCGGCCCGCCTGAGCGTCCCGGAGACCGCCTGATGAGCCGGCTGCTCTCCCAGGAAGAGGTCGATGCCCTCCTCGCCTCGTTCGAGCCGGGAGAAGAGGAGCTCGCCGCCACCGGCGCCCGGGAGGTCGTCTTCGACCTGCGGGCGCCGATCGTCCTCGCGGGCGACCGCCTCGCCCTCGTGGAGGCCGCGGCGGAGCGGATCGCCGAGGAGCTGGCGGAGATCCTCAACATCCTGCTTTCCCCGGAGAAGCCGATCGAGGTGGCCTACGCGGGGCTGGTCCAGCAGCCCGCGTCCACGGTCCTCGCCACGATGACCGCCCTCGAGCCCCTCGGGATCCTCCTCGACGAGGAGGAGTCGGTGGTCGGGGGGGTCGCCCTCCACGGCGAGCTGGCGGTGATGCTGGTCGACCGCCTGCAGGGGGGCGAGGGGAAGGCTCCCGAGGGAGCCCGGCTGCTCTCCATCGTCGAGCAGCGCCTGCTCGAGACCGCGCTCACCCGGATCGCGAACTGGCTCTCCGCCCGGACGTCCCTGGGGCCGGTCGTCTCCGGCGGGCTCGACCACGACCCGGTCTTCGGCCGGCTCGCCCAGCGGGGAGGGACCCTGGCGACCGCCCAGTTGCGGGTCTCGACGGAGACCGGCGACCTGGCTTCCCGCCTGCTGATGACGCCGGTACTGGTCAACCGGCTGGTCGCCGAGGCCCCGGTGATCCGCGAGGATGCGCCGCCCCCGGAGCTGGTCGAGGCGGTGGGACGGGCGCGGGTCCGGCTCGAACCGGTGCTCTCCGCCGGGACGATCCGCCTGGGCGACCTGCGCCGGCTGCGGCCCGGGGCCGTGCTGCAGCTCGAGGCCACCGAGGAGGACCCCCTCGGGCTGCGGATCAACGAGCTGCTCCTCGCGCGGGGCGAGATCGCCCGCCGGGGCGCGCAGCGCTGGTTCGAGGTGAAGGAACTCGCGGAGGGACCGGAGGGGTTCCTCTGATCCGCCGCGCGGAGACGGACGATGAGCGACGAGAAGGACAGGAACGATCCCGTGGACGAGGGCGGGGAGACCCGCGTGCTCGACGGGGAGGATGGCGCGACCACCTTCGTGCCGCCGGACGAGGTGCAGGGCGCGGCGTCGGAGCCGCCCGGCGCGGACGCCCCGGCGACGGGCGCCCCCCCCACCGGCGGGGTCGAGGGGACCCGGCCGGTGACCGACGCGGAGACCACCGCCTTTCACCCGGATCTCACCGGGGCCGCCGGTGCGGCGCCGGCGTCCCTGCTCGACCAGATCGAGCTGCCCTCG
>JAMOQA010000312.1 GCA_027064265.1 Acidobacteriota bacterium | reverse complement strand
TTACTTGCGTCCTTCCGGGCGCCGCCGCCCGAGGCCGGGGCCGCCTCCCGGGATCCGGATTTCCGGGAGTGTACGGAATTTTGGATGCCCGGCGCCACCGAGCCGTCCTCACCGACCGTCACGTCGATCGCCCGCTCGGCGGTCACCCGGAAGTCCGCGTCGGCCAGGCGGACCCGGATCCGGTACCCTCCGGGCGGGAGGACCAGGCCCACCTGGTGGGCGAAACGGAGGCCGGCGCGCTGCTCGTAGCGCCGCTCGTCCACGTCGACGCCGACCACCTGGTAGGCCTCCCCCGCGACCGATCCGTCCGGCCGGACCGCCTCCACGTAGACCGCCAGGTCCGCGTGGTAACCCTTCCCCTCCTTCCGGAACCGGAGGTAGGTGGCCTCCGCCTGGACCATCACCGGGAGGAGGAAGCCCTGCTCGAGGGGACGGGTCTTCCCGATCGCCAGCTCGAGGGGGACGGACCGGGGCAGCTTCTTTCGCGGATCGTAGCGATCCGGGTACGTGATGCGGAGCCGCCGCCGGGCGATCTTCACCTTGACCTTCGGCAGGCCCCGCGCCTTCGGGTCCCGGTAGAAGCCCACGGTGTAGAGCCCTTCGATCGCCCGGACGGCCAGGGGCAGGTTCTTCTCGATCTTCGGCCCGTGGAAGGACCGTCCCCCGGTGCGCAGGGCCAGGGTGTCGAGGGAGCCCCTGGTCGAGTCGAACATGGCGGAGAACGGGTCCATGAACTGCCGCTCGTGCATCATCACCCGCTGTTCCGCCGTCCAGGAGCTGTCCCGGAGGCTCGAGGGCCGCGTGTCGAACGTGAAGAACGTCACGTCGGCCCCGTTCGCTACCCGGAGCATGTCGAGCACCTCCCGGTTCAGGTCGCGTTGCAGCCGGAAGGAGATGTTGCGCATCGAGATCACGTCGGTGCCGAAGGTGGCCAGGATCGCGTCCACCGCCGCCTGCCCGGGGTTGGGCAGGATGCCGGCGCTCATGTAGAGGATCACCTTCCGTCCCGGGATCGCCCCGAGGGAGGCGGCGAACCGCGACAGCCCGGCCAGGGTCATTTCTCCCCGGACCCTCCACTCGTGCAGGTAGGGCTGGACGGCGCTCTCGGAGCAGAAGTCCGGCTCGTAGGCGTTCACACAGGTCTGGAGATCGTCGAGCAGGCGCCTGATGTCCATCATCCAGTCCTGGTAGGGCACCGACTCGACGAAGCTGCCGTCCCCGAGGATCGCGAGGAGCGGGTCCTTCTCCGACGTGAAGTTGAGGAGCATGCGGACCTGGCCGCTCGTCTCGAGGGCCGCGAGGGCGACCAGGTCGTCCGGTCGCATCTGGTTCTCGATCCAGTCCCGGGCCGCCTCGATCCAGCGTTTCCGATCCTGGGTGCGCGAGTTCCACAGGTCGAACAGGAGGACGATCCGCCGCCGCGGGGGAGGTGGTGGGATCACCGGGGCCTGCTCCGCCGGTTCCGGCGTCTCCTCTCCCTTCTCCACCAGGGGGGTCGGTTCGGGCAGGGGGACGGTGACGGAGCCGCGGCTGGTGAACGGCTCGAGGAAGGCGAGCTTCCGCTTTTTCCCCCGCTCGTAGACCGTGACCTCCTCCGGGCGGAGGTCGGTCACCGGGTTGCCCCGCCGGTCGGTGACCAGGATCTGGACCTCGGCCAGGCGGACGGTGACCTGGTCCTCGTGGTCGGTGGGAAGGGGTGCCTCCTTCCCGTCGTTCCCCCGCGGGCCAGGGGGCGGGCCGGCGCCGGCTGCCCCGGTCACCGCCGCGGCGACGGCGAGGACGACGACGAGCGCGACGACGAACCCACCCCGGACGGGTCGGGGGACCTGGCGGACGATCCGGTCCTGGCTCATGCGGGGGAGTCTACCTGCTCCGGTGGACCGGGACGAGGGTGCTCTCCTGGCCGGGATTCAGGCCCGGGCGGCCTCCCGCGGGTTCGAGAGGGAAAAGAGGAGGGCGGCCCGTCGGCCGCCCTCGGGTCCCCGGTCGCCCGGGGGAGGAGGAGAGAGTTCGTCGATCAGTCGCCCCAGAGGATGCCGTCGCCCCACAGGATCCCGTCACCCCAGAGGATGCCGTCGCCCCACAGGATCCCGTCACCCCAGAGGATGCCGTCGCCCCACAGGATCCCGGAGGGCTCGAGGACGGAGTCGCCCCAGAGGATGCCGTCGCCCCACAGGATCCCGTTTCCGTAGAGCGTCGAGTCGCCCCAGAGGATGCCGTCGCCCCACAGGATCCCGTCGGGACCGAGCCGGGACGCTTCCGCGGAGAGGCCGGC
>JAMOQA010000311.1 GCA_027064265.1 Acidobacteriota bacterium | reverse complement strand
CATCCTCCAGGGGATCGACAAGCAGAAGATCGGCCAGGTCGCCGCCGACATCCGGGCCCTGCGCAAGCCGGATGCCTACAAGGGGAAGGGAATCCGGTACCGCGGCGAGCGGATCAGCCTCAAGCCCGGCAAGGCGGCCGGCAAGTAAGCGAGCGGAGAGAGCCGATGTACTCGAAGAAGGATCGCAAGGCTGCCCGGCTCAAGGTGCGCCGGCGCATCCGCGGCCGGGTCTCCGGCACCGCGGAGAGGCCCCGCCTCGCCGTCTTCCGGAGCCTGAAGCACATCTACGTGCAGGCGATCGACGACACGGCGGGGAAGACCCTGGCCGCCGCGTCGACCCTCGACCCCGAGGCCCGCGAGCAGGTTTCCTACGGCGGGAACGTCGCCGCGGCGAAGGTGGTCGGCAGCCTGATCGGCAAGCGGCTCCAGGAGAAGGGGATCACCCGCGTCGTGTTCGACCGTGGCGGTTACCGCTACCACGGTCGTGTGCGCGCGCTCGCCGAGGCGGCCCGCGAGGCCGGCCTCGAGTTCTGACGGCGGAGGACCACGTGGCTTTCAACAGGGATCGCGGCGGCAGGGATCGCGAGGGCTCGGACCTCCGGGACCAGGTTGTCTTCATCAACCGGGTGACGAAGGTCGTCAAGGGCGGGAAGAACTTCTCCTTCTCCGCGCTCGTCGTGGTCGGCGACGGCAAGGGCCGGGTCGGCTTCGGCATGGGGAAGGCGAAGGAGGTCCCGTCGGCGATCGCCAAGGGGATCGAGAAGGCGAAGCGCAACATGATCCGCGTCCCCCTCAAGGGGACGACGATCCCCCACGAGGTGATCGGCCATCACGGCGCGGGCCGGGTGCTCCTCAAGCCGGCGGCCCCCGGGACCGGCGTGATCGCCGGCGGCGCGGTGCGGGCGATCCTCGAGTCCCTCGGCGTGCAGGACGTGCTGACGAAGTGCATCGGCACCCAGAACCCGCACAACGTCGTGCGGGCGACCTTCGAGGGGCTGAAGAACCTGATGGACGTCCGCGAGGTCTCTCGCCTGCGGGGCATCCCGGTCGAGCGCCTCGATCCGGAGGCCCGCAAGAAGGTCGCCGTCGCGGCCGAGGGAGGTGAGGCGTGAGCGACGGGAAGCTCAGGATCCAGCAGGTGCGCAGCGGGATCGGGGCCCCCGAGAAGCACAAGCGCATCCTCAAGGCCCTGGGGCTCGGCAAGATGCACCGCGTGGTGGAGCTGCCGGACCATCCCTCGATCCGGGGCATGGTGAAGAAGATCCCGCACCTGGTGCGGATCGTGGACGACTCCGCGGCCAACGAGGCGCGCTGAGGGCGGAGGTACGACGATGCGACTGCACGAGATCGGTCCGGCCCCCGGGGCGAAGCGCAAGCGCAAGCGCGTCGGGCGCGGCCCGGGTTCCGGCTGGGGGAAGACGGCGGGCCGCGGGCAGAAGGGCCAGAAGTCCCGGTCCGGCTACTCCCGGCGCTGGGGCTTCGAGGGCGGCCAGATGCCGCTGATCCGCCGCGTGCCGAAGCGGGGCTTCACCAACATCTTCCGCGAGGAGTTCGCGGAGGTGAACGTCGGGCGCCTGGCGAAGTTCGAGGCCGGCACCGAGGTGACGCCGGAGCTCCTGGCCGAGGCGGGGATCCTGCGCCGGAGGGAGACCCTGCGGGTCAAGCTGCTCGGCAAGGGTGAGATCGGGGTCGCGCTGACGGTGAAGGTGCACGCCGCCAGCGAGGGCGCCCGCAAGAAGATCGAGGCGGCCGGGGGCAAGGTGGAGCTCATCGGCGGCGAGGCGGCCGGCAAATGATCGAGAGCCTCCAGAACATCTTCCGCATCGAGGACCTGAAGCAGCGCGTGCTGTTCACGTTCGCGCTGCTCGGCGTGTACCGGATCGGGGCCTTCATCCCGATCCCGGGCATCAACCTCGAGGCGCTCAACCACTGGTTCGCGCAGAACGCCGGGTCGGTCTTCGGCCTCGTCGACCTGTTCTCCGGCGGCAACTTCCGCAACCTGACGATCTTCGCCCTGGGGATCATGCCCTACATCTCGGCGTCGATCATCCTGCAGCTCCTCGCGGTCGTCTGGCCGTACCTGGAGCGGCTGCAGAAGGAGGGCGAGGTCGGTCGGCGGAAGATCACCCAGTGGACCCGGTACGGGACGATCATCCTCTCCCTGATCCAGGCGGCGGGGATCTGCATCTGGATCAGCAAGCTTGGCGGCGAGGAACCGATCGTCCGCAATCCCGGGCCGATGTTCTACTTCGTCACGATGCTGACCCTGACCACCGGGACCG
>JAMOQA010000310.1 GCA_027064265.1 Acidobacteriota bacterium | reverse complement strand
ACGACCCGGAGCTGCTGGGGGGAGTTCACGTTGAACGGGTGGCCGGCCAGCTCGTGGATCTCCCGCTCCAGCTCGAGGAGGCGGGCGTCGAGTCGGCGGGACATCTCGGCCAGCCGCTCCGTGTCGACCCGGATCCCGTGGTGCTCCATCTCCTCGAGCACCGGGACCAGGGGCATCTCGATCTCCTCGAAGAGGGTGTCGAGCCCCTCTTCCCGGAGCCTCTCCCGGAGCACCGGCACGAGCCGCCGCGCGATCACCGCGTCCTCGACGGCGTAGCGGGCGACCGACTCCACGTCGACCTGGTCGAGGGTGCGCTCCCCCTCCCCGCGCCCCGCCACGTCGCCGTAGGCGATCATCCGTTCCCCCAGGTAGCGCCGGGCCAGGTCGTCGAGGCGGTGGCTCGCCCCCCGGCCCGGGTCGAGGAGCTGGGCGGCGACCAGGGTATCGAAGGCGATCCCCTCCACGACGATCCCCGCCGCCCGCAGTACCGCCCGGTCGTACTTCAGGTTCTGGCCGGCCTTGGGCGCCGCCGGGTCCTCGAGCCACTCCCGGAGCACCTCCCGCGCCCGCTCCCAGGGGACCTGCGCCTCCCCGCCGGCGTGCCCCACCGGCAGGTAGTACCCGCCGTCCTCGGCGGCGGCGAAGGAGACGCCGACCAGGCGCGCGTGCCGGGCGTCGAGGGAGTCGGTCTCGGTGTCGAAGGCGACCGGTTCCTTCCGGCGGCGACGGACCGCCCGGACCGCCCGGGCGAGGGCCTCCTCGTCCGAGAGGATCGTGACGTCGAGGCTCTCCCCCGCCGTGGGCGGAGGGGCCGCCTCGCCGGCCAGCTCTTCCATCTCCTCGAGCAGCCTGCGGAAGCCGAGCCGGGTGAACAGCTCGATGGCCGCCGGCACGTCCGGGTGGCCCGGCCGCATCGCCTCGAGGTCCAGCTCCACCGGGGCGTCGAAGCGGACCGTGACCAGGTCGCGGGAGAAGAGGGCGTCCTCCTCGTGCTCCGCGATCGCCAGCCAGGCCTTCGGCTGGGTCTTCTTCCCGAGGTCGTTCAGGGCCTTCCTCAGGGAACGGGCGGGGGTCTCCGGGGTGAGCTCCGCCGCGGCCCGGAAGCGTGCCACCAGGTCGTCCGCCTCCCCGAGGCGCTCCTCGAGCTCCGCGAGGCGCGCCGCCGGCTCCCGCAGGTCCGCGAGAGCGGCGGCGAGGGCCTCCCCGTCCCCGTCGGCGAGGGCGGAAAGGGCCCGCTCCCGGGCCTCCCACAGCGCCCGGAAGTCCCGCGCCCGCTCGAGGACCGCCGCGAGGGAACCGTAGCGCCGGACCAGGCTCTTCGCGGTCTTGGCGCCGATCCCGGGAACGCCGGGGACGTTGTCGGAGGCGTCCCCCATCAGGGCGAGGACGTCGACCACCTGCTCCGGCCGGACGCCGAAGACCTCTTCCACCCCGTCGGGGTCGAGGACCCGGTCGTCCTTCGCCGGGTTGAGGACGACGATGCCGTCGCCGACCAGCTGGTAGAGATCCTTGTCCGAGGTGACGACGACCACGTCGAGGCCCCGCTCCCGGGCCTGCCTCGCCAGGGTGGCGATCACGTCGTCCGCCTCGAACCCCTCCGCGGTCAGCACCGGCCAGCCCATCACCCGGGCGGCTTCCATCGCCAGGGGGAACTGGGGGACCAGTTCCTCGGGCGGGGCCCCCCGCTGGGCCTTGTAGTCCGCGTACGCCTCGTCCCGGTGGGTCGGTCCCTCCAGGTCGAAGGCGACCCCGAGGTAGTCGGGCTTCCGCTCCCGGACGATCTTGCGGACCGTCCCGAGGAAGCCGTAGACCCCCGAGGTCGGGGTGCCGTCCGGGGCGGTCAGTCGCCCGATCGCGAAGAACGACCGGAAGACCGTGTAGGTGCCGTCGACCAGGTAGACCGTCTCGCGCTGCTTCCCCATCGCCAGGGATCCTCCCGGTCGGCTATCGTACCCCCATGCCCGCGATCTCCGTCGTCGTCCCGACCCACGGGGGCGCCCGGCGCCTGCCGGAGACCCTCGCGGCCCTCGACGCCGCCCCCGCGCCGCCGGGGGACGCCGAGGTGATCGTCGTCGACGACGGGAGCGCGGAGCCGGTCCCGGCGAGCCTCGCGGAGGGGCGGGCCCACCCCGTGCGCGTCCTGCGCCACGAGCCGAACCGGGGCCGGGCCTTCGCCTGCAACCGGGGGATCGAGGCGGCGGCGGGCCGGGTCGTCCTGGTCCTCGACGACGACATGTCCCTCGAGCCCCCCGCCCTCGCCGGCCACGCGGAGGCCCACCCGGAGG
>JAMOQA010000309.1 GCA_027064265.1 Acidobacteriota bacterium | reverse complement strand
CGGGGGCGAGGAGGGCCTCGAGAGACGCCTCCACGCCACGGATCCGCGCCGCCCCGACGTTCTCGGCGAGGACCGTCCCCTGGCTGTTCGGAACCAGGAGGACCAGGTCCCGGGCCCGGTTCTCGAAGAGGACGAGTTCCCCCCGCAGCAGCCGCGCCCCGCTCGCCGGGGCCTTCCCGGCGGGCCGCTCCCAGGAGAGGCCGGCCTCGAGCTGCCGTCCCCGCTCGGGCCGGAGGCGGGGATTGCCCGCCACCGAGCCCCGGTCGCCGAACAGCTCGAGGAGCCCCGGTGCCCGGTGGAACCGGCCGGCGCTCGCCCGCAGGCGAAGCCCGCGGCCCGCGTCGAACCCGAGGGAGAGCCGGGAGGTCCGGCGCCGGTCCCGCACGTCCGGGGCGGGGGGCGGCAGGGTTCCCTCCCCTCCCGGGAGGAAGTCGTCGCGCCGGGATTCCCACCGGACCGCCGGGCTGACCGTCCAGCGGCCGCGCCGGTACGTATCCTCGACGACCAGCGAGAAGAGGCGGCGGCGGGCGCCGCCCCGGTCGGCAACCGCGAGCAGGTCGTCCCGCACCCGGGCCCGCTCCCGCCGCAGGTCCGCCCGGGCCAGCCACCGATGCCTTCTCCCCGCCGGAAAGCGGGCGATGGCCGCCAGCCCCCCGCCGCGGAAGCGGGTCACCTGGTCGGTGGCCGGCCGCGGCAGCTCACCGAGCAGGTCCCGCACGTGCTGCCGGCGGGCGAACCCGTCGAGGAGCACGTCCAGCCGCGCTCCCTTCCCGAGGGGCCGCGTGAAGCTCGCCGCGGCGAGCCAGTCCCCTTCCTCGAAGCGGGCGTCCCGGGCCCGCGTCCCCTCCGGGCCGGGAATCCCCCGGTCCCGGTCCCCCCGGCGGAGCTCGACGGAGAGGGTTCCCCCGAGGACGTCCCGGCCCACGGCATGGGCGAAGAGATCCCGGGCCCGGACGTCGTCGTTCTCCCGCCGGCGGACGCGGTCGTCCTCCGTGGTCAGCAGGGTCCCGCCGGTGTCCAGGTACTCGAAGTCGCCGTCGGTGCGGCGGGCCTCGAACCCGGCGCGCAGGGACCAGCGGCGGGAGAGGACCGTGGTGGCGGCCCCCGAGAGCCGGCGCGACCCCAGGCTGCCGACGACCAGGTCGGCCCGGCCGCCGGGCCGGTCCGGGACACGGGTCCGCACGTCGAGGAGCCCGCCCATGCCGGAAAGGCCGGCGCTCGCCGGCGGGAACCCGCGCCAGGCGGTGATCTCGGCCACGTCGGTGGCGGGGATGGCCGAGAGGTCGACCGGGCCGCCCAGGGCCCTGTTCTGCGGGATGCCGTCGAGGAGAACGGTCACCTGCTCCCCGGTCGACCCGCGCAACGAGACGGTCGCGAACTGCCACGGCCCGCCGTACGTGCGCACCCGGGCTCCCGGGACCCGGCGCAACAGGTCACCGAGGTCCACCGCCCGCTCCCGGGCCTCGTCCCCCTCGATCCGGGTGGCGAAGGCTTCCTCCTGCTCCTCCGGGGGAGCGGCGGCCCGAACCTCGACCGTCTCCACCGGGCCACCCGGCAGGACGGCCTCCTCGTCCGGCCCCGCGAGGACCGGTGCCCCGAGCCCGGCGAGGAGCAGGGCAAGGGCGAGGAACCTCACGGACACGCGTCGGTCTCCCGGGGCGCCGGCACGGAACTCCACCCCCAGCGCGTCGCGTCACCGACCCGCACCAGGTAGTCCCAGGCCTGCCCGGGGGCCGGGTCGTCCCCGGGATCCTCGCGGCGGACCCCGGCCACGTCGCTGCCCAGGCACTCGCCGGGCCCGGGGTCGACGGAGTCCCCCAGGTCGAGGAGCTCCGCCACGTCTCCGCGGAACACGTCGGCCGCGACCCCCGACCCGGGGAACGACCAGTCGACGACCGTCGTCCCGTCGCGCAGCAGCACGAAGACCCGGGGGCCCCGCACCCGCCACGGATCCGTCGAGGGGGACGACGGGTCCCGGCACCCGGCCACCTCCCGGCCGTCGTCGGTCCCGTCCCCGTCGGTGTCGGCGACGAGCGGATCCGAGCCGTAGATCTCCCGCTCCGCGTCGTCCGGCAGTCCGTCACCGTCCGCATCGGAGCCCGGGGGCAGGACGATCGCCGGCCGGCCATGGAGCACGACGACGGCGTCCAGGTCGAAGCCCTCGGCGTTGCCCGGGAACCCGTTCTCCGCCCGGGCGTCGACGATCCGCACGAAACGGGCCTCGGCCAGTCCGACCGTCGCGAGGTCGAAGGCGTCCCCGCCGGCCCCGGAGATCCCGTGGGTCCCG
>JAMOQA010000308.1 GCA_027064265.1 Acidobacteriota bacterium | reverse complement strand
TCTCCCCGCCCGGCCCCCGGGCCACGAGGAGGCGCCATGCGTCGAATCCGCGAACGACTCGAGAAGGAGCTCAAGGAGCTGGAACACGAGCTCAGGATCGAGCTGCCCCGGGAGATCCAGAAGGCCACGGCCCTCGGGGACCTCCGGGAGAACGCGGAGTACCACGCGGCCCTGGAGCGGCAGTCCTACGTCCGGGCCCGGATCGCCCAGCTCCAGCAGCGCCTCTCCCAGCTCTCCTCGATCCGGATGTCCCAGATCCCCCGGGACCGGGCGGCCTTCGGCTCCATCGTGACCGTGCGGGACCTGGACACCGACGAGGAGGTCACCTGGGAGCTGGTGTTCGGCGACGAGGGGGACGCGGCGGCCGGCAAGATCTCGGTCTCGTCCCCGATCGGGCGGGCGCTGGTCGGCAAGGAGGTCGGGGACGAGGTGGTCGTGCGCACCCCGGCGGGAGAAAGGACCCTCGAGGTGGTCGACCTGGTCACCCTCCACGACCGGGACGACGACGAGACGCCCCTCGGCGACGTCCAGGGAGACTAGGGAACGCCCGTGTTCGCGGTCCTCGTGGGCCTCGCCCGCAGCCTCCGCCCGCACCAGTGGGTGAAGAACGTCCTGCTCTTTGCCGCCCTGGTCTTCGCCCGCCGGCTCGGCGACCCCGACGCGGTGCTCCACGCCGTCGCCGGGTTCGCTCTCTTCTGCCTGCTCTCCTCGGGCGTCTACCTGCTCAACGACGTCATCGACCGGGAACACGACCGGCTCCACCCCAGGAAGCGGCACCGGCCGATCGCCTCGGGGCTGGTGCCGGCCCCCGTCGCCCTCGCGGCGGCCGCGGTCCTCTTCGCCGTCGGGCTCGCCGGGGCGAGCAGGCTGTCCACCGGGTTCCTCGTGGTCGCGGTCCTCTACGTGGGGGCCTCCCTCGCGTACTGCCTCGGGATCAAGCGCCTGGTGATCCTCGACGTGATGGTCCTCGCCTCGGGCTACCCGTTGCGCGCCGTCGCCGGGGCGGAGGCGATCGGGGTCTCGTTCTCCAACTGGCTCCTGCTGTGCACCAGCCTGCTGGCCCTCTTCCTCGGCTTCTGCAAGCGGCGCCAGGAGCTGACGAGCCTCGGGGACGACGCCTCGGGACACCGGGCGGTTCTCGCCGCCTACTCGGTGCCGTTCCTCGACCAGATGATCGCCGTGGTCACCGCCTCGACCGTGGTCGCCTACACCTTCTACGCCTTCTCGCCCGAGGTGGCCGCGAAGCTGGGCACCGACAAACTGGGGTTCACGATTCCGTTCGTCATCTACGGGATCTTCCGGTACTTTTACCTGGTGCACATGCGCGGCGAGGGCGGCCGTCCGGCCCGGGACCTGGTCCGGGACGTACCGCTCCTCGTCAACAGCGTTCTCTACGGACTGACCGTCCTGCTCGTGCTCTACCACGGCCTGCCGTGAGCCGGGGCGCGGGGCGGGACCGATTCCCGGGCGCGGAGGAGCCTCCCACCCGGCCCGAGGGCAGCACGCGATGGAAACCGATCTCCGCCGGAACCCCGGCCTGCTGAAGCTGGAACTGTACTGCCGGGGCGCGCACATCGATGACTCCCTGCACGTCACCGACGAGGGTGGCCGCCCGATCCTCCGGACCCGCGCGGGTCTCGGCAGCGGGCTCGAGCTGATCCTGCCCGACGACATCTGGACCAACGTGCCGGTGACCGAGCACTTCGTGCGGCACTCCCCGTACGTGGTCCGGCGGCGGGCGGACGGCTCGATCTGGATCGACCGGGGGAAGGAGCCGATCGCGCCGGTCAGGCTGGCGCCCCGTCCATCCTGGTACGACCGGAAGACGTCGACCGGCAAGCCGATGACGATGATCGGCACCCTCCAGGGCACCTACCTGGGGATCTACCCGTCGAAGGTCTGCGAGTACTGGCTCGACAAGCCGGAGCGGACCAACTGCAAGTTCTGCTCGGTCGGGCTCAACCTCGGCGCGGACGACGCGGAGGAGAAGAAGATCCGCGAGGTGGTCGAGGTGGCGGCGGCGGCCCGCGACGAGTCGAACGTCACCTACATCGACTTCAATACCGGCCACTACGAGGGGGACACCTACCTGGACATCCTCGAGCCGTACATCCGGGCGGTGAAGGAGGCGACCGGCTGCCTGATCGGCATCCAGACGCCGCCCCACCACGACCTCTCCCGCTACGACCGGCTCAAGGAGATGGGGGTCAACCGGGTCTCGTTCTGCTTCGAGATCTTCGACGAGAAGATCTTCCGCGAGATCTGTCCCGGCAAGCACGAGCGGTACGGCC
>JAMOQA010000307.1 GCA_027064265.1 Acidobacteriota bacterium | reverse complement strand
AGGCCCGGGCCTCGTTCCAGGAGACCTCGAGGGTGCAGGTCTCGTCCTTCGGGTTCGTCACGGAGACGACCCCGTCGAACTCGGGCGCCTCCCGGCAGGCGCCGGTGGTCTCGGCGCTCGCCTCGTTGGAGTCGTGTCCCTCGCAGTCCCTGAAGGCCCGGACCACGTACCAGTAGGTCACCCCGCCGGAGACCGTGTCGTCCAGGTACTCGGTGGCGGTTCCCGGGGCCGTCCCGACCAGCGCGTACGGCCCGCCCTGGTGGAGGGAGCGGTACACCCGGAACTCGTCGACGTCGCCCGAGGGCAGGGACCAGGTCAGGCGGATCGCGTTGTCGCCCGCCGCCTCCGCGGCGAGGTCGTCCGGCGACAGCGGGTAGGAGAGCTGGATGTCGAGTTCCACCGGGCCGTCGGTCGCCGTCACCTCCCGGGTCTCGCTGCAGTAGCCCGGCATCGACCAGGTGAAGTGGTAGGTCTGCCCGGGCCGGACCAGCCAGTGGTACAGGCCGCGGTCGTCCGCCCGGCGGGGCTCCTCGCCGTGGGTGAACGAGATCTCGGCGACGGAGACCTCCGCGGCGAGCGGCTCCCCGGTGTAAGCGTCGGTGACCTTGCCGCGCACCTGGGGGCCGTGGAGGGTCCTGTCGAGGAAGAACTGCCAGGCGACCCGCTGCCGCTCCACCGTGACGTCGCGCCAGGTGTCGTAGTCCGGCTGGAAGCTGCTGGAGTTCGCCTCGATCACGTAGGCGTAGGTGCCGTACTTCCCGTACTGGGTGTCGAGGCTGCCGCCGTCCGCCTCGTAGATCGTCGACCAGATGGGACCGACCCGGTACCGGCCGGTCTCCCCCTGGTCGTTCTCCAGCCGCGAGTTCAGCTCCCGGGCGATGGCGTCCATCGCGTCCATCTCGTCCGGGTCGTAGCAGCCGTACGGGTACATGATGTACTCGCCGTAGGTGTGGTAGCTGAGGGCGAAGAGGGCCCGGGCCATGTCGTTGGCCGCGAGCATTCCCTGCGTCTCCGGCTCGGAGCCCGGCGAAGGGCCGCGGTTCGTGTCCGACGAGCAGCTTCCCGACGAGCCGTTGCAGCCATCCCAGAGGAACGGGTAGTTCCTGTTCGGGTCGACCGCGCAGTTCGGCCGGCGGTTCCGCCGCCACCAGGAGTCGGTGGTGAAGACGTACATCGCGCCGTCCGGGTTCTCGATCGGCACGACGTAGATGTTGATGTTGTCGACCCACTCGGTGACCTTCGGGTCCGAGCCGTAACGGGTGACCAGGTACTCCAGCATGTCCCGGGCGATCTCCGGGGTCATCACCTCCCGGGCGTGGTGCTGGGCGTCGAAGATGAACGTCGGCCGGTCGTTCGGCTGGTCCACGTCCTTCGTGATCTTGACCAGGTACTGGCGATGGCCCTCCCACATCTCGGAGGGCTCCTTCAGCGTGATCTTCTTCGCGATGTCCGGGTGGTCGGCGACCAGCTGGTCGACGAGCGCCTCCATCTCGACCGGGTCGGTGTACTGGTCGAGGCCGCGGGTCGCCTCGGTGGACGTGTTCGTGCCGCGCACCGTCCAGGTGAAGCCGGCTTCGGCGAGCAGTTCCAGCTCCTCGTCGGTGACGATCAGCCCGACCGCTCCCGTCCGGGAGTTCTCCCCGGCCACGTCCAGGTGATGGTCGAGGATCCACTCCACCTGGCCGGGGGTCGGCTTCTCCACCTCGATCCAGGTCCGCTTCACCGGGGGCGTGCCGGCGAACGCGGCGCCGAGGAGAGCGCAGAGAAGCAGCAGGACGAGCAGGGGACGAGCGGCGCGGACCATCACGAACGACCTCCCTCCGGCGCCGTCGCTCCCCCGGCGAGCGGGGCGCCGCGACGAAGATACGCCGGGGACCCGGGCGCCCGGGCGACGGAACGCGACCCGCCCGCGGGGAATCCGCAGCAGGAAAATCGCGCCGGGGCTTGACGGCGGGGAATCCCGTCAGCCGGGGGACGCGCCGGGGGCGGTTCCCTCCCGGGCCGCGGTCTTCCGGGCGGGGCTCTTCCGCTTCAGCTTGCGCCCGCACCAGGGGCAGGCCCGCCAGCGAACGGAGACGCCCCACCCGCACGACGGGCACGGGACCTTGAACTCCACGTCCCAGGAGAGCCGTTCCCGGCAGTGGGGGCAGAAGCGGGCATAGAGGGGCACCGCCTTCCGGCACGAGGGGCAGCGGCCCCGGGAGATCGCGGGCTCCCGCCCCGGGCGGTGCCGCTGGAACCGCGTCCCGCACCAGGCGCAGTACTGCCAGGTGGCGCTCCGCTCCCACCCGCAC
>JAMOQA010000306.1 GCA_027064265.1 Acidobacteriota bacterium | reverse complement strand
ATCTCCCCGAGCAGCGGCCCGTCGGTCACCAGCGTCACCGACGCCGAGTCGGGCGGCTCGGCCACCGGCGGCTGGCCCCGGTCGTACTCCTGCTTCACGTTCGAGGCGAGCTGGTTGAAGCGGTACGCCGATGACCCGTCGACCAGCTCGCGCCCGGTCGCCTTCTCGACGATGCTGGTCACCGCCCCGTCCGCGGGGTCGATCGTGACCCGCAGGAAGTCGTTCTCGAGGGACGTGGAGGTCGCCGCCAGCATCCCCTCCGGCTCCGCCGTCGGCGCCCCCGCCAGGAGGTCGTAGACCCGGTACCCGAACGCCGGCAGTCCCTCGGCCCGGAACAGGATCTCCCGCGTCTCCGGGAACCGCTGGTAGACGAGTTCCTCCCCGCTCGCCCGGTCGACCAGCCGGAACTCCCGGTCCCACGTCTCCTGCGGCAGCTCGATCCGCACCCACCCGTCCCGCACGAAGCCGAGGGGGTTCTCCACGACGATCGCGTCGCCGCGGGACGGGACGAGCTCCGCCACCCGCCGCGTGCCCTCGTCGAGCAGCGCGACCGCCGTGTCCCGGGCGTCGATCGCGTACCCGAGGTGGATCCGGTTGTTCCGGTCCATCTCCTCCGGGGTGAAGTAGCCCGGCCATCCCCCCGCCCCGGAGTGCTCGTCGACCTCGAGCTCCCGTCGGTAGAGAAAGTCGATGTTGTCCAGGGGAACTCCCAGCCCGTCCAGCGGCGCCGCGCAGGCGAGGAGCGCCTCGGCGTTGCGACCCTCCCGGTGGGCTCGCCGCACCCACTCCTCGGTGTGCTGGGCGTTGGCGTGGCTCCGGGACCAGGCGGCGCCGAAGTCTCCCGCGTACTCGGGGAAGGCGTCCGCCCCGTGGACGGCCAGCATGTGGTCGAGGAACTCGGCCGGGCTCGCCAGCCTGAACCGCGGAGTCTCGTAGGTCGCGTTCCACTGGTCGACCAGGTCCTTGACGTGGAGTCCCTGGTAGTGGTTGTCGAACGCCCGCAGGAGGAGCATCTCGTCCCACGGGTAGCCGGCCTCCTCCTGCTCGGGCAGCTTCTTCCCGAGCTTGTGGTAGAGGTCCTCGAGGGTGTCGAAGAAGCCGAACCCGTAGTCGAACCCCTCCGCGTAGCTGTCGAAGGTGATCCACGAGAGCACCCGGCTTCCGTCCGGCCCGACCCACCAGAACGGCCGCGTCCCGTGGTTCGGCTCGTCGAGCTTCCCGCCGAACGACGTGTTCATCCCGCCGACGTAGTAGTCGATCCCCGCCCGTGACAGCAGCTCGGGCAGGGCGAAGGTCGAGCCCGGCACGTCGTCGGTGATGAAGACCCGGAGGGGGATCCCGTGCTCCCGGGCGAAGCGGGACGCCCAGTAGATCGAGCGGACCAGCTCCTCCTCGCCGCAGGTCGTCGTGTGCAGGTTCGCGTAGCCGGCGCAGAGGTCGATCCGCCCCTCGCGCAGCCGGCTCACCATCTCCTCCCGCTCCTCGTCCGTCGACCGTTCCCACCACCGCGCCAGCCACCACGAGCTCTCGATCGTCCAGCGGTACCCGGGGTCCGCGTCCAGGTTCTCGAGGACCTGGTCCAGGTGCTCCTTCGCGAACGCCTCGATGTCGTCCGGCGGCGCCGTGAAACCGATGTCCAGGTGGCTCCACTCCGCGACCCAGATCGTCCGGATCGAGGATTCGACCCCGGCCCCGGCGTCGCCAAAGGCGTCCAGGTCGTCGACCCAGGTCTCGACTCCCCGGGGACCATCGGCGGTCAGCTCGAACCGGTGCACCCGCTCGATCGTCCGCCGGTCGTCCTGGAACTCCAGGTCCCAGCCGGACGCGGGTTCGCTCTCCGCCGAGCCCGACCAGAAGCGCGCGTGGACCAGGATCGATCCCCCGGGTCCCTCGTCGAGGGCCAGCCGGATCCACCGGCGGGAGAGCGCGGGGACGAACCCGGCGGCGGTCACGCACTGTTCCACGTACACGCCGTCCTCGGTCCGGGCGAGGGACGCCCGCCCGTCGCCGTCGATGCGGAGCCGGATCTTCCGGAGTTCCGGCGCCCGCTGCTCGATCTCCAGGTCGAAGACGTACCCCGCCCCCAGCTCGGCCCGGTACTCGAGGGCGAGGGCGAACCCCTCCGCCCGGACCGGGTGCAGGAAGTGCCGGGCCCAGTGCTTCGTCGGCGATATCGCGAACGGCCCGATCCCGTCGGCGTAGAGGGAGAAATCCCCCCCGTCGAGCTCGCGGGTCCAGGGAGACGGCTGGCCGATGCCGTTGCCCATCTCCCAGTCCTCGTCCAGCTCCTCCTCGAAGTC
>JAMOQA010000305.1 GCA_027064265.1 Acidobacteriota bacterium | reverse complement strand
CCCGGTGATCAACCTGCTGACCGACCTGCTGCACCCCTGCCAGGCCCTCGCCGACCTGCTGACGATCCGGGAGGCGTTCGGGGAGCTGCGCGGGCGGCACCTGGCCTTCGTCGGCGACGGCAACAACGTCGCCCACTCCCTCCTGGTCGCCGGGGCCCTCGCCGGCATGAAGGTCACCGTCGTCGGCCCGCGGGAGCACGAGCCGAACCTGCGGGTGATGGACGTCGCCCGGAAGATCGCGGCGGAGACCGGGGCCGAGGTCTCCTACACCCCCGACGTGAAGGAAGGCGTCTCCGGCGCGGACGCGGTCTACACCGACGTCTGGGCCTCGATGGGCCAGGAGAGCGAGGCGGAGGCCCGCCGGAAGCGGTTCATGCCCTACCAGGTGAACCTCGAGCTCTTCTCCCTGGCGAAGCCGGAGGCGATCTTCATGCACTGCCTGCCGGCCCACCGGGGGGAGGAGGTCACCGACGAGGTGGCCGACCACGAGCGGTCCCGCATCTTCGACCAGGCCGAGAACCGCCTCCACGCGATCAAGGCGGTCTACCTGGCGCTCACCGGGGCCGCCTGATCGCCGGCCCGGGAGGTCACCGATGAAGGCCCTCGTCCGCCTGTCGCCGGACATCACGACGAAGGCGCCGCGGACGAGGGCCCGTTTCGTCCGGCGCCTCGTCGCGAACCTCCGCGCCGCCCTCGACGCGGAGGGGATCCCGGCGGAGATCGAGCGGGACCACGTCCGGATCTACGTCGACGCGCCGGATGAGCGTGCCCTCCCCGTCCTGCGCCGGGTCTTCGGCGTCCACTCGGTCTCCCCCTGCCTCGAGGAGCCGGCGGGGGAACTCGACGACCTGGTCCGCCGGGGCGAGGAGCTCTACGCCGACGCGGTCCGGGGGCGGCGCTTCGCCGTGCGCGCCCGGGTCCGGGACCGGGTGCCGTACCGGGGCCAGGACGTCAACGTCGCCCTCGGGGCGGCCCTCGCCCGCCACGGGAAGGTCGACCTGACGACGCCCGAGATCACGGTCTCCCTCGAGGTCCGGGGCGGCGTGGTCCGCTGGTACACCGAGACGGTCCGCGGGGAGGGAGGGCTGCCCCTCGGCGTCCAGGGCCGGGCGGTGGTGCTGCTCTCCGGCGGCTTCGACTCGGCGGTGGCCGCCTGGCTCGCCATGCGCCGCGGCGTCGAGATCGACCTGGTCTTCTGCCGCCTCGGCGGGGAGGCCCACGAGCGGGCGGTCTTCCCGATCGCCGACCTGCTCGCCCTGGACTGGGCGGCGGGATCGGCTCCCCGGCTCTTCGTCGTTCCCTTCGAGGAGCTGGCCGAACGGCTCGCCGCCGACGTGATCGAGCCGATGCGGCAGCTGGTGCTCAAGCGGCTGATGTACCGCACCGCCGCCGCGGTCGCCCGCCTCGTCCGCGCCGAGGCGGTGGTGACCGGCGAGGCCCTCGGGCAGGTCTCCTCCCAGACCCTCCGGAACCTCCGGGCCCTCGGGGACGCCGACGGGCTGCCCGTGTTGCGGCCGCTCCTCGCGTGGTCGAAGGAGGAGATCATCGCCCTCGCCCGGCGGATCGGGACCCACGACCTCTCGGCGGGGGTCCCCGAGTACTGCGCCCTGGTCCCGCGGAAGCCGGCCACCGGGGCGAGCGTCGCCGCCCTGCGCCGCGAGGAGGAGAAGGTCCCCTTCGACCCGTTCGCCGCCGTGCGGGCCGGGCGGCGCGTGGACCTCCCCCACGGGATGGCCGGCCAGGACGAGCTGGCGGTGACGGAGATCCCGGAAGGTGCGGTCGTCCTCGACCTGCGCGAGGAGGAAGAGGCCCGGCGGCTCCCGCTCCCGGGCGCGCTGCGGGTCGACCCCCTCGCCCTCGACCGCCTCGACCCGGCGGAGTTCGCCGGGAAGACGGTCGTCGTCGCCTGCCGCCGCGGCCTCCGCTCCGCCTGGGTTGCCTTCGAGCTCCGCCGCCGCGGCATCGACGCCTTCCACCTCGCCGGCGGCCTCTCCCGCCTCCGCCGCCCCTCGTCCTGAACCCCCGCGTGGCGGCGCCGGCGCTCCCCGCCCGCCCGTCCGCCGAACGCCCGCTTCCCGACCACCCGCTCCCCGAACGCCGTCCGCGGGGGTCCCCCCGGAAATGCGACAGTTCGCGGGGGGGGTTGGTGCGCAAATGCGACACCGGGGGCCGGCGAGGGGGCTATATCCCCGGAAACCGGGGGGAAAGCGGCGCATTTCCGGGGGGACACTCGGCGAAGTGTTGCATTTACGGAGGGACCCCCCTGGCCGGGTGACGCATTTCGAGGGGGACCCCCTCCGGGGCTCGCGTTCCC
>JAMOQA010000304.1 GCA_027064265.1 Acidobacteriota bacterium | reverse complement strand
CACCCGTCGGAAGGCCTCCCGGTCCAGGCGATGCTCGGGGAGCTCCTCCGCGAGCTCCAGCCGGAAGGAGATTCCCGGGTGGGCGTCACGGTAGAGGGCCAGTGCCTCCCGGATCACCTCCCGCACGTCCCCGCCCTGGAGGCGGACCTCGGGCAACCGGGCGAACCGGGAGAACTCCGCCACCAGGTTCCGGAGGGATTCCACCTCCCGCACGATCGTCGTCACGACTTCCTCGACGACCTCCCCGGCACTGGCCGGATCCCTCTGGAACCTGCGCAGCAGCCGCTCCGCCGAGAGGCGGATCGGGGTGAGCGGGTTCTTGATCTCGTGGGCCACCTTCCGGGCCACCTCCGCCCAGGCGGCGGTCCGCTCCGCCCGCCTCAGGGAGGTCAGGTCTTCCAGCACGACCAGGATTCCCTCGTGGTCCGCCGCCAGGGCGAACCGCTCGGCCGTCACCTCGAGGGAGACCTGTCCCCCGGGCAGGTCGAGGGGGACCTCGACGACGACCCGGTCGAGCTCGCCGGCCAGGAGCGGCGCGAGCGCTTCCCGCAGCTCCCGCCGCTCCTCGCCCAGGGCCACGTCGAGGGGCGTCCCGGGGGCCATGCGCTCGAGGCGGAGGAGCTCGAGGGCCCGCGCGTTGACCAGGGTGACCTTGCCCCGGCCATCCAGGCTCAGGACGCCCACCGGGATCGCCTCGAGCAGCATCTCGATGTACCGCCGCCGCGCCTCGAGGGCCTGGCGTCCCCGCTGGATCTCCCCGGCCATCCGGTTGAACGAGGCGGCCAGCCGCCCGATCTCGTCATCCCCGACCTCGGACACCCTCCACGAGAAGTCCCCGGCGGCCAGGGCCTCCGTGGCGCGGGAGAGTTCCCCGATCGGCCCCGTGACCTGGCGCGCGATCCGGAACCCCGCCCAGACCGCGGCGAACAGGACGAGCACGGTCAGCAGGAGGAAGAGCGCGATGTAGAGGCGCTGCACCGCCGGCCGTCGCCGGGCGATCGACTCGATCTCGTCCCGGTTCAGCAACACCACGTCGAGCTGGCGCGCCACCCGTTCCGGCAACCACCCGGCGGCGAACACCACGCTCCGCAGTTCCCCGTCCCCGGGGCACGGAACGAGCGCGACGGCCCGCCAACCGTAGGGCAGGCGTTCACCGCGAACCGCCGACGCCTTCTTCTCGACGACCTCCCGCAACAGGTCGGTGGGAACCCTGGCGAGTTCTCCCTCACGGGCGCTCGGTCCCCCGTCCCGCACGGGGATGGCGACGACCACCGGCGACCCCTCCGGGGGGACCACGCCGAGGGCCGTGAGGTCGTAGCGGCGCAGCAGGGCGCGCAGGATCGACCGTCCATCCTCCGCTGTCGCCGGAACACAACCGGGGCCCCGGGCGAGGTCCTCCGCCACCTGCAGCGCCACGTGCCGCACCCGCCGGAGTTCCCGCGCCTGGACGGTGTCCGCCGCCCGGGCCGCCTCGCGCAGGACGCGGCCCACGTCGGGAGGCGCCAGGTCCTTCAGCGTGCGGTGCACGACCGTGATCGCGGTCACGAACAGGAAGAGGGAAGGAACGAGGACCAGCAGCAGGAAGGCGAGCACGACCCGCACCTGGAGGCGCGAGCCGATCGGCCCGCGTCGCTCGGCCAGGACCTGGCCCAGGTTCCGGACCATCACCCAGGCGAGTCCCAGGGAGACGACGACGATCGTGGCCGCCAGGGCGGCGAGCAGCGTCTTGTCGGTGGCGAGACGCGTGTCGCCCAGCTTCCCCTTCTCGATGACGTAGTAGAGGAGCGTCGCGAGCACGAGCAGGCCCGCCACGATGGCGACGACGACCCGATCCGTGCGGATCCTGCCGGTCGGCACGGTGCTTCCTCAGGATCGTTCCCGGCCGGGGGAGACCGGGTACGCGCGCGCCGCGGGAGAATCCCAGTCCCCCTCCAGGACGACGGCATCGTGGTGCGCGAGCAGGGCGTCGACCAGCCGCCCGTGCAGGTCGTGTCCGGACCGCCAGGCCAGGAGGCGTCCCTCCAGGCGGCACCCGAGGAGAGCGAGGTCGCCGACCAGGTCGAGCAGCTTGTGCCGGACGAACTCGTCGGGAAAGCGGAGCGGCCCGCCCAGGATGCCCTCCTCCCCGACGACGATGGCGTTGTCCGTGCTGCCCCCCCGGGCGAGGCCCGCGCGCCGGAGCATCTCGATGTCGCGGACCAGGCCGAACGTCCGTGCCGGCGCGAGCTTGGCAAGGAAGTCGCTTTCCCTGTCCAGGCGGACGGTCAGTTCCTGGAACCCGACGTGCCGGTCGTCGAAGTCGATCGCCGCCGTCA
>JAMOQA010000303.1 GCA_027064265.1 Acidobacteriota bacterium | reverse complement strand
TGGCCGCCCGGGCCGGCATCCCCCGGCCCCGGATCTACGTCCTGCCGGCCGGCCAGCCCAACGCCTTCGCCACGGGACGCGACCCGGAACACGCGGCGGTCGCCGTCACCGAGGGCCTCCTCGAGCTGCTGACCGACGAGGAACTCGAGGGGGTGATCGGCCACGAGCTCGGCCACGTGGTCCACCGGGACATCCTGGTCGGCACCATCGCGGCGACCCTGGCGGCGGCGGTGATGTTCCTCGCCTCGATGGCCCGCTGGGGGCTGATCCTCGGCGGCTTCGGCGGCCGCGACCGGGAGGAGGGGGCCGGGAACCTCCTCGGCTACCTGCTGCTCGTCCTGCTCGCCCCCCTGGCGGCGACGCTGATCCAGCTCGCGGTCAGCCGCTCCCGGGAGTACGCCGCCGACCAGGAGGCCGCCCGCCTGACCGGGAACCCCCTCGGCCTCGCCCGCGCCCTCGCGAAGATCGGGGGCCTGGTCCAGCGGGTCCCGATGGACGCATCCCCCGCGACGGCCCACATGTTCATCGTCTCGCCCCTCGCCGGGGGCGACGCGATCGCGAAGCTGTTCTCGACCCATCCACCGATCGAGGAGCGGATCCGCCGCCTGGTCGGCGACCGCCCGCTCTTCTGACCCGGCCCGCGCCCGGGCAGCCGCCCCGGGCCTTCCCGGAGGACCACCGATGCGCCGTCCCGCCCTCGCCCTGTCCCTCCTCCTCGCGCTCCTCGCCCTCCCCGCCCCGCCCCGCGCGGCGGACGACGGCCGGGAGCTGCGGCGCGACGCCGTCGTCCGGGCGGTGGAGAAGGTCGGCCCCGCGGTGGTCAACATCTCGACCGAGATCCTGGTGCGGAACCCGTACGCCGGGTACACGAGCCCCTTCGAGTGGTTCTTCGGGCATCCCCGTCCTCCCAGGCACTTCGTCGAGAACTCCCTCGGGTCCGGCGTCATCGTCGACCCGGAGGGGTACGTCCTGACCAACAACCACGTGATCGAGGCGGCGAGCCGCATCACGGTCACGCTCCAGGATGGCCGGCAGGTGCGGGCGAAGCTGGTCGGCTCCGACCGGGACTCCGACCTCGCCGTGCTGAAGCTGGACGGGGACGGCCCCTGGCCGTACGTGCGGATGGGACGTTCCGACGACCTGATGATCGGCGAGAAGGTGATCGCCATCGGCAACCCGTTCGGACTGCAGAACACGGTGACCGTCGGCGTCGTCTCGGCCCTCGGCCGGACCCTCCCCTCGAACCCGGAGGGAGACGTCGCCTACGCCGACTTCATCCAGACCGACGCCGCGATCAACCCGGGCAACTCCGGCGGGGCCCTCGTCAACGTCCTCGGCGAGCTGGTCGGGATCAACTCCCAGGTCCTCGCCCGGGGACAGAACCTGGGCTTCGCCATCCCGATCGACCGGGCGCGGAAGGTCTTCCGGGAGCTGGTCCGGTACGGGAAGGTCCTGCCGGCCTGGACCGGGCTGGTCGTCGAGGAGATCACGAAGAAGGAGGCCCGGCAGCTCGGCCTCGGCGACGTCGAGGGACTCCTGGTCGTCCGCCGGTTCGCCGACAGCCCCGCCGAGGAGGCCGGGATCGGCGTGCCCGACGTGATCGTCGCGGTGGGCGGGCACCCGGTGAAGACGCTCCCCGACTGGACGACCGCCCTCGCCCGGGTCGCCCCCGGCCAGAAGGTCGAGGTGGAGTTCGTCCGGGAGGGGGCGAAGCACCGGACCTGGCTCGAGGTCCGGCGGTTCCCGGAGGACCGGGCGCCGAGCTTCGCGTGGAAGCTCCTGGGGTTCACCGTGACCGACACCCGGGCGGGGGCGACGATCGACCGGGTTCGCCGGGACTCGTGGCTCGGCCGGCGGGGGCTGCGTCCCGGCGCGGTGGTCGTCGAGCTGGACGGGGAACCGATCCGTTCCGCCCGGGAGTTCTACGAGCGGATCCCCCAGGTGATCTACCGGCGGGCCGCCAGCTTGTCGATCCGGGTGGGCGGATCCTATTACAGGATCACCGTGCCGCTGCGCTGAGGGCCGCGGAAAGGAGCGACCGAAGATGGCGGAGAAGAAGCGGAAGATCCCCGTCCGGGACCGGCGCCGCGTGAGCGGCGAGGGGGAGGTCCCGCCCGAGCTGCGGGAATGGGTCGACCGGGCCGAGGAGGCCGAGCGGCGCGCCGAGGAGGCCGAGCAGAAGGCCGAGGAGGCCGCCCGCCGGGCCGAGGACGCCGAGCGGCGCGCCGAGGAGTTCGAGCGCCGGGCCGAGGAGATCGACGCCCGCCTCCGGGAGTTCGCGGAGGCGTTCCAGAAGTACAAGGACGAGCACGACGCCGTGGTCTC
>JAMOQA010000302.1 GCA_027064265.1 Acidobacteriota bacterium | reverse complement strand
GGTCGCGGCGGTCCAGCTCGACGTGGACCACTACGACATCGACGACAGCGAGGGCGGAAACGGCAACGGCGTCGCCGGCCCCGGGGAGACCGTCGACATGACGGTCTACCTGGCGAACCAGGGACACAAGGACGCGAAGGGGATCCACGGGACCCTGACCTGCGATTCCGAGTACATCACGATCCTCCAGGACGAAGCGGACTGGCCCGACATCGACGCCGGCAAGGTCCAGCCGAACGAGCCGCCGCCGTTCCGTTTCTCGGTGGCGGACGACGCGCCGGACCAGCAGCCGGTGACGTTCACCCTGACCGTTCACGAGTCCGGATCGAATACCGACTGGGTGCTGACCTTCGACGTGATGATCTCCTCGTGCGCCAAGTCCGACTTCTCGACCGACGTGCCGAAGGACATCGAGGACAACCAGACGGTCGAGAGCACGCTCGACTACCCGAACAAGATCGTGATCGGGGAGGTCAACGTCTACGTCGACATCTCCCACACCTACATCGGGGACCTGCGGGTGATCGTCCAGTCGCCGTCGGGCACGCAGGTCGTCCTCCACGACCGGAGCGGGGGCAGCAGCGACGACATCGTCACCTGGTACGACACCGAGACCAAGCCCGCCGAGCCCCTCGACAAGTTCAACGGGGAGAATGCGTACGGGACCTGGAAGCTGATCGTCGAGGACCATGCCGGCGGCGACACCGGCACGCTGAACAACTGGCGCCTCGAGATCTGCGGCGACAAGGCGGAGGAGATCCCGAACCTGGTCGTCACCGGGCACGTCGTCGACGACGGGGACGCGTGCGACCCGGACGGTCACGCGGACGTGGGCGAGACGGCCTGGTACGAGGTGACGATCCGCAACGAGGGGTGGGGCGATGCGACCGCCGTCCAGGCGAGGCTCTCTTCCGACGCGAAGGTCGCCGTGCTGAACAACCCGGTCGACCTGGGGACGATCCCGTTCCAGCAGGAGACGACCGCCCGGTTCCAGGTGGAGGTCGGCGCCGTCTCGTGCATGGAGAACGCCCACTTCACCGTCGACATGACGGCGACCGAGGGCACCTGGCAGGACGGGTTCGACGACGTCCTGGAGGCCGACGACCAGCCGCAGGAGGAGACCGAGGACCTGGAGCACGGCGGGGCGGAACCCGAGGGCTGGTCCCATTCCGCGACCCAGGGAACGGACGACTGGGGCGTCGTGACGACGAAGAACCACACCGCGGGCGGGACGTACTCCTGGTTCGTCTCGGACGTCGACTCGACCAAGGAAGACAGCCTCTACAGCAAGGAGTACACCCTCGCGGACGGCGCCACGCTGGAGTTCTGGCAGTTCATGGACTCGGAGAGCGGCTACGACGGTGGCGTTCTCGAGATCAGCGACGACGGGGGCGCCACCTGGACCGACCTCGGGCCGAACATCACCGAGGGCGGCTACGATCGCAGCTTCTCCGGCGGGCCGCTGAAGGACCGGCAGGGCTGGACCGGCGAGTACACCGAGTGGAAGCACGTCGTCGTCGACCTCTCGGCCTGGAGCGGGAAGACGGTGAAGTTCCGCTGGCACTACGCCTGCGACACGTCGTCGAGCCGGACCGGCTGGTGGGTGGACGACATCGTCGTCCAGTCGACGGAGCAGGTCTGCGACGACTCCGCCTGCGGCGTGCCCGGCGAGGTGACGATCACGTCGGTGACGAAGGACGGGGACGCGGTCGTCCTCGAGTGGTGGGCCGACCCGCTGTGCCTCACCTACCAGGTCTGGCGGTCGTCCGATCCGTCGTCCGCCGACAACTTCTCCGACGTGACCGCCGAGGACGACGACCCGGCGGACAACACGTTCCGCGACACCTCGGGCGGCACGTACCGCTGCTGGATCGTCGTCGGCGAAGGTCCGGACGGCGTCGGTCCCTGGGGCCACTACGGCCGCTGACGGCCGGACCGGTCCGGAAACGGGAGCGGGGAGGCCGGCGGGCCTCCCCGCTTTGCGTTGTCGGGCGCCGGTGGCGGAGGCAGACTGGTACCCGGCCTGTCCCAGCGGGCCGGGGGAGGTGGCACGATGCGCGCGATGCTCTTCGACGGGCCGGGGAAGCCCCTCCGGATGGCGGACGTCCCGATCCCGGAGCCGGGGCCCGGCCAGGTCCAGGTGAGGGTCCACGCCTGCGGCGTCTGCCGCACCGACCTGCACGTCGTCGACGGGGAGCTGCCCGACCCGAAGCTGCCCCTCGTGCTCGGCCACCAGGTGGTCGGCCACGTGACCGCCCTCGGGGAGGGGGTCTCCGGGTTCTCCCCGGGGGACAGGGTCGGGATCCCGTGGCTGGGCTGGACCTGCGGGGAGTGCCGCTACTGCCGGTCGGGCCGGGAGAACCTGTGCGACCGGGCCAGGTTCACCGGCTACCACCTGGACGGCGGGTTCGCCGAGTTCACGGTGGTGGATCACCGCTACGCCTTCCCGATCCCGGGGGACTACCCGGATCTCCAGGCGGCCCCGCTGCTCTGCGCCGGCCTGATCGGCTACCGGTCGTACCGGTTCACCGGGGACGCGGAGACCATCGGGTTCTACGGGTTCGGGGCGGCGGCCCACATCATCTGCCAGGTCGCCCGGTACGAGGGGAAGCGGGTCTTCGCCTTCGTCCGGCCCGGGGACGAACGGGGCGCGGCCTTCGCCCGGGAGATGGGAGCGGAGTGGGCCGGCGGGTCGGACGAGCCGTCCCCGGAGCCCCTGGACGCGGCGATCCTGTTCGCCCCGGTGGGGGCGCTGCTGCCGAAGGCCCTCCGGGACGTGCGGAAGGGAGGCCGGGTCGTCTGCGGCGGGATCTACATGTCGGACATCCCCTCCTTCCCGTACGAGATCCTCTGGGAGGAGCGGGAGGTCGTCTCGGTGGCCAACCTGACCCGGCAGGACGGGATCGAGTTCCTCGCCCTGGCGCCGAAGGTCCCGGTCCGGACGAAGCCGGTCCCGTATCCCCTCGAGAAGGCCGGCCAGGCGCTCGACGACCTGCGGGCCGGCCGCTTCGACGGGGCCGCGGTCGTCGTCGTGAACGAGGACCTGCTGGTCGGCTGACGGCCGGTCCCGGGCGGGTTATCCTTCCTGGCCGCCGCCACCGGGGCGCGCGGGGAGGTCGCCATGGCCGAGTCGAAGATCGAGACCGGGAAGAGGGCCCCGCGGTTCACCCTGCCGGCCCACGACGGGTCGAAGGTGGCCCTCAAGGACCTCGCCGGGAAGTGGGTGGTCCTCTACTTCTACCCCCGGGACAACACGTCGGGGTGCACCACCGAGGCGATCGAGTTCACGCGCCTCCTGCCGGAGTTCGAGAAGCGCGGAGCGGTCGTCCTCGGCTGCAGCACCGACTCCCTCGAGAGCCACTGCCGGTTCGCGGAGAAGCACGGCCTCGAGGTCACCCTGCTCTCCGACCCGGATCACCGGGTGATGGAGAAGTACGGGGCCTGGGGGATCAAGAAGCGGTACGGCAAGGAATACGAGGGGACGATCCGCTCGACGGTGCTGATCGACCCGCGGGGGAAGGTCGCGTGGCACTGGGAGAACGTCCGGGCCGCCGGCCATGCCGAGAAGGTGCTGGCGAAGCTGGACGAGCTCCTGGCGGGCGACTGACCGGCGGCTACCTCCCCCGGAAACGCCGGTAGAGCCCCGCCCCCTCCCGGCGGAGGGATCCGTCGGGCCGGGTACGCCGCAGGACGACGAGCACCGCCGCGATCATCGCCCCCAGGGCGCCGGCGGCGGCCAGCATGAACATCACGACGACCTGGTAGGCGACCGCCTGGAGGGGCGGCGCCCCGGCGACGATCTGGCCGGTCATCATGCCGGGCAGGGAGACGATTCCCGCCGCGGCCATCGCGTTCATGATCGGCACGAGCCCCGTGCGCACCGAGGCGCGCATCGCGTCGGCCAGGGCCTCCCGTCGCGTCGCCCCGAAGGCGAGGCGGAGCTCGATCTCTCCCCGCCGGGCGTCCAGGTGCTCGAGGAACCGGTCGAGGCAGAGGGAGATCCCGGTCAGGGAGTTGCCGAGGATCATCCCCACCAGGGGGATGACGTACCGGGGGGAGTACCAGGGGCGCGCGCCGACGACCACCTGGGTGACGATCCCCCCGACGACGAACGCCGCCACCGCGATCGCGAGCCACGCGTCCAGGTGGATCCACGGGTAGCGGCGCGAGGCGCGGGCGACCGCCTCCCGGGCGGCGAAGCCGGTCATCACGAGGAGCATGCCGAGGACGAGGGCGGGGTGCCGGACGGCGAAGATCTTCTCGAGCACCAGCCCGAGGAGGCCGAGCTGGACCACGGTGCGCAGGGAGACCCACGCGAGGCGCCGCTCGATGCCGAGCCGCAGCGCGAGGGAGATCCCGCCGGCCAGGAGGACGAGCCCGGTCGCGACCAGCACGTCGAGGGGGCCGAGGTGGATCATGCGCGGGGCTCCCCTTCCCGGAGGCGGCCGCCCTGGAGGACCAGGCGCCGGTCCGCGCCCCGGCCGAGTTCCGGGTCGTGGAGGACGACGAGGGCGGCGTGGCCGGGACGCCGCGCCCAGGCGGCGAGCAGGTCGCGGCAGGCCCGCGCCCGGTCCGGGTCGAGCCCGGTGAACGGCTCGTCCGCCAGGAGGACCGGGGGATCCCAAAGCATCCCGCGGACCAGCGCCAAGCGGTGCCGCTCGCCCCCCGAGAGGTCCCGGGCGTCCCGGTTCCACGGCAGGTCGCCGAGGCCGACCGCGACGAGGAGTTCCCGGGCCCGCCCCTCGTCGAGGCGGCGGCCCTGTCCCGCGCGGTGGCGGAACGGGAAGGCCAGGTTCTCCCGGACGGAACCGGGCAGCATCGGCGCGTCCTGGGCGAGCCAGGTCACCCGGGCCCGCCAGGAGGGCAGGGCGGATGCCGGGAAGGCCTCCCCCCCGAGGGTTCGCTCGGCGCTCTCGGCCGGATCGAGGCCGGCGATCGCCCGGAGCAGGGTCGTCTTGCCCGCGCCCGAGGGGCCCTCGAGGAGGGCGAACTCCGCCTCGCCGAGGCGCACCGTCACCCGGTCGTAGAGGGTGCGACCGTCCTCGAGGCGGGCGGAAAGCGGCCCACAGCGGAACCAGGGATCCACCGGCGTCCTCCGCTCGTCGGACAGGGACGCCAAGGATACCCGCTCAGGGCGCACAGGTCCCGGTCGTGTCCTTCGAGGTGAACCCGCAGGAGGACGAGACCGACGGACGCTCGTTCCCGGAGGAGTCGACCCCGTGGGACCCCTCGACCGTGGCGTCGTCGTCGGAGACGACGATCACGCCGACGTTCCCCGCGGGAGCGTTCCCGGTCCAGGAGCCGCTGGTCCCGATGGCGCAGGTCTCGGAGGTCACCTGGTAGGACGCGATCGCCGCGAGGTCGTACCAGGCCAGGTGGTTGCCGGGGGCGGGGCAGGTGGAGGCGTCCCAGGTGATCGTCACCGTCCCGTCCCCGTTCTTCCGGACGCGGATCTCCTCGCCGGAGACGTCCTTCCCGTCGGGGACGGGAGGCGGGGAGGCCGGGGGAGCGGCCTCCTCGAAGAGGGCCGAGGCGACGATCGAGTTGCCGGAGAAGCTGCTGTTCTTCATGTACTGGGCGATCATCCAGAGCCGGTTCCGGTCGGAGGGGTCCGGGTACATGGCGAAGTAGTCACCGTGCCGGTCCGAACCGTTGACCCGGGTGCCGTCGACGAGCAGCTCCGCCGCCCGCACCGTGCCGTCGGCGCCCACGTTCCAGTACCGGCCGGTGACGAACGTGTCCTCCGCGCAGAACGCGGTCATCAGGGCGAAGTCGTCGTCCTCGGTGTCCGGGATCACGTGGGGGAAGAAGGAGTCCTTCCCCGGGATCGAGAGCTCCCAGGTGCGGACCCGCGTCGGTGTCTCCCCGGAGACGTCGAACTCGTGCACCCAGACGGTGACCTGGCTGCCGCTGATCGCCTGGGCGGTCCAGAGGGTACCGTCGTCGCGCCAGAAGACGTTCCAGGGGTTCGCCCCGAGGGTGGGGACGCCCGTGTCCCCCGGCTGGTCCGCGTCGCCGGGGGCGAAGTAGTTGCCGGGCAGCGCGACGGAGCGGGCGGTGAGGGACGGGTTCGCGAACCGGTCCCCGGTCAGGCGGAACACCTCGAAGCTGTTGGCGAACGCGTTGTTCCCGTAGACGAGGAAGTAGGCGTCCCCCGGCGTCGCCGCCGGGACGTAGGCCGGCCGCAGCCGGTAGGGGGAGCCTCCCCCGGAAGTGCGGACGTCGATCATCGTCGTCACGTCCGGCGTCTCGCCCGCGTAGCCGGCTTCCTTGTCGACGATGAACAGCGAGGCGTTCCGGTAGGAGTTCGAGGAACTGAACATGTTGGCCGTCACGTAGACGGCGAGCCGGTCGAGGCCGATCGCCGGGTAGTCGGCCCAGTTCCCGGGCTGGCCGGCGTCGGCGTCGATCCAGAACCGGTGCCAGGTGCCGGTCGCGTCGTTGCTGTCGGAGAACGCCAGGTAGATCCGCGAGTCCTCGTCCGCCGCCTTCCGCGCCGCCACGCCGACGACGAGCCGGTCGCGGAACGGGTCGGGCACCGCCACCGGGTCGAAGATGTTGAACCCCGCCGGGATGCCGAAGAACGTCCGGAGCGAGGTCGGGCCGGAGAGCCGGGTGCCCTGCTTGTCGTAGACCGCCATCACCAGGTTGACCAGGACCACGACGTGCCGGCTGCCGGGGGCCATCACCGGGTCCGGGGGAGCGACGCCCCCGTCGTACGGTCCGTCGAACCGCACGTCGATCGCCGGGAGGGTTCCCTCGTCGAGTGTGGTCGGGGTCGTCGGCCGTTCCGGCTGGACCAGCACGAGCCGCTGGTTCGCGGCCTCGCTCGTCCCCGACGCTTCCCGCCTGCCGGGCCGATCTCCGGGGATCTCGGCGGATCCCGGGAACACGTTGGGGATCAGCACCGGCCGCTCCCCCGCCCGCGGCACGTACGCCGGCAGGTCCCGGAGGCGGACCGGTCCGAGGCGGTGGACCCCGGGTCGGGCCACGCGCGTCGAGACCGGCACCCAGCCGGCCGGCGTCGTGCCGGCGTCCGGGTGCGGCGGACGGGCCGCCGCCGGGAAGGCGAGGGCGAGGGAGAGGAAGGCCAGGAGCGCGACGCGGCGAGCGTTCATCGGTGGCTCGTCTCCGTGGTCGTGGAAGCGGCCTCCGGAAGCTCCCGGAAGCCGAGGATCGTCACCGGTTGCCGGGGACGGTGTTCGTTGTCGAGGGGGATATCGGCGATCGCGTCGAGGGTGGTCCACCCGGCGACGACGCGACCCCACACGGTGGCCCGGCCGTCCCGCTCCGGGAGATCGGCGAGGGCGACGAGGAAGCGTGCGTCGGCCTCCCCGGGCCAACGGTTCGCCGTCGCCAGCACCCCCCGGCGCACCCGGAGCGGCGAGCCGCCCGGGGTCCAGCGCCAGCCGGCGGCCTCGAGGAGGCGCAGCCGGCTCCAGCCGAGGATCGACCGGGCGGCGGCGGGACCCTCCCGCCGGATCCGCGCGGCGAGGTGTGCGAGGCTCCGCGGCAGGGGGCGTCCGGCCGCCTCGAGGGCGAGGACGCGGGGCCAGAGTTCCAGCTGCCAGAGCAGGTCGACCCGGGCCGGGTCGTCGAGGATCTCCTCGCCGAGCCCCATCGCCACCCCGTCGATCTCGTCCGGCGCCCGGACGCTCTCCGGGATCGGGCGGGAGGGGCGTCCCGGCTCGGCGGGGAGGCAGCCGAACACCAGGTAGCCGTGGGGCCAGCTCGCGCAGACCTCGCTGCCGACCAGGTTCCCGACGCCCTCCCGCCGGGGACGGAGCCCGGCCCGCTCGAGGAACAGCTCCACGTTCCGGGGCGCGAGCTCCGGGAAGAGCTCGACGACGAACGGGCCGACGCTGGTCCGCACCTCGACCCGTGGACGGGTCGCCGGGGCGGGGGGCTCGTTCGCGGGGGCGGGAACGATGGCGAGCCCGAGGACGGCGAGGAGGGCGAACGACAACCCTCCCGCGGTGTGGCGGGGCGAGGTCATGGGAGACAGAAGCTAACCACCTCGCCCCGTGCCGACAACCGGGCGCAGAGCCGTTGGCTTCGACCGAACAGCGGCGAACGGTGGCGGACCGTCAGCAGTTCCGGCAGCCGCAGTCGGCCCGTCCCGGCTTCGGCGCCACCTCGCCGACCTGGAAGTGGTCCGCGTAGGGGGGCCGCCGCAGCCGGTCGGCGGTCGCCGCGTCCACGGGGACCGGGACCCCCCGCGGGAAGAAGAGGCCCTGCTCGTCGGCGACCCCCCGGTGCGGCCCGAGGTACACCGCGACCTCCTTCCCTTCACCCGCGACC
>JAMOQA010000301.1 GCA_027064265.1 Acidobacteriota bacterium | reverse complement strand
GACCAGCCGCCGATCCTGGCGCCATCCCCGGACGGTGACCGAGAAGAAGCGGTACCCGTCGACCTCCCGCCAGAAGAACTTCTCGAGAACCTCTATCCCGTGGAAGCCGGCCCGCTCGAGGGCGGCGAGGAACTCCTCCTCGGTCAGGGCCCCGGAGATGCACTGGCCCCACAGGCGGGGGTCCTGCCGCCTGGCCGCCGGGACCTCCCGCTCGGCGACGATGTCGGAAACGACGAACCGTCCCCCGTTCCGGAGCACCCGCCAGATCTCCCGGAAGACCCGCCGCTTGTCCGGCGAGAGGTTGATCACGCAGTTCGACGTGACCAGGTCGACGGAGGAGTCCGCGACCGGCAGCTCCTCGAGGAATCCCTTCCGGAACTCCACGTTGTCGTAGCCCAGGTTGGCGGCGACCTTCTTCCGCGCCTCCTCGGCGACCGCCAGCATCCGGTCGGTCATGTCGACGCCGAGGGCGCGGCCCTCCGGCCCGACGCGGCGCGCGCAGATGAAGACGTCGATCCCGGCGCCCGAGCCCAGGTCGAGGGTGGTCTCTCCCGGTTGCGGATCGGCTAGGATCACCGGCGAGCCGCACCCGTAGAACCGCTCGACGACCTCGGCCGGGATGTGCTCGATGTCGGTCGGGCGAGGCCGCACCGGGCAGCAGATGTCCTCCTCCGGGTGATCGGCGGCGTTGCCGTAGAACTCCCGCACGATCCTCCGGGTGGCGTCCAGCTCGAACGAGAGGACGCACTCGGAACTGGAGACGACGAGCCGTCCCCCGTCCGCGGCTCCCCCGTCGCCGCAGGCGTGGGCTCCCTCGCCCATCCACGTCCAGAGCCACGGGTCGGTCCACCCGGACTCCGGCCCGCCCGCGACCCGGCCCCGCTCCTCCGCCCGGTCGAGGAGGGCGTCCTCGATCATGCCCCGGTGCAGCTCGCACCAGGGGTCCATCGCCTCGAGGCTGCCGCCCCAGAGCCAGGCGTGTTCCACGTCGCCGCCGCCGCAGAGGAACCGCACGGGGCAGGAGGCACAGGCCTCCTTGTGGACGAGGGAGGCGCGGCGGAACCGGCGGGCGACCTCGCTTCCCCGGAGCAGGTCGGCGAGGGACCGCTCGCCGAAGGTGCCGAGCCGCAGCTCCTCGATCCCGACGAGGGAGGCCGAGGGGTAGACCGCCCCGTCCCGGTGGAGGCACAGGTTCGTCACCGCGGCGCTGGAGAGGTCGCGCCTGGTCCCGGCCTCGTGGTTCACCCGGGCCCGCACGGCGGCCACGTTGTCGACGGTGACGCCCACCTCCCGGCCGGCGGCCGTCGCCGCCCGCACCGCCGCGAGGACCTCGGCGGGAGAGGGGGCGCGCTCGGTCTCCGCGGCCCGGCCGCGGCGGTGGAGCCAGAGGAGATGGTGGGTCTTCCCCCCGAGCTCGCCGACCAGGCGGGTGACCCGGGGGACGTCCTCCAGGTTCTCGCGGGTCACCGTCGTGGTCACCGTCACGTCGAGCCCCGCGGCGAGGGCGGCACGGATGCCCGCGACGATCTGCTCGAAGCTGCCCGGGCCGCGCACCGGGTCGTTCGCCGCGGGGCAGGAACCGTCCAGGCTGACCTGGAACCGCACCCGCGCGAGATCGAGGGCGTCCCGCCAGCTCGCGATCGTCTCCTCCCGGAGCAGGATGCCGTTGGTCAGCACGGCGAGCTCCGCGCGGGGGTGCGCGAGGGCGGCCGCCGCCAGCTCGACGAAGTCGGGCCGGAGGAGCGGTTCCCCGCCGGTGAAGCAGAACGTGCGGGCTCCCAGCGCGGCGGCTTCCTCGAGGGCGGCCCTCACCGTTTCCGTCGGCAGGCCCGGGTCCCCGCCGGGCCCCGACGCCACGAGGCAGTGCCGGCAGGCAAGGTTGCAGGCGTCGTTCAGGTGAACCCAGAACTCATCGAGCCGTCCCTCCGGCAGCAGCGTCTCCCGCCCGAGGTGCGGCAGCGGCAGCGGCGGTTCCTCGGCGAGGAAGCCGCACCGGCGGGCCTCCCGGGCGACCGCGTCCACCCGCAGCCGGGCGGTCACCAGCGGGACGTCCTCCCGGTCGGCCAGCTGGCGGGCCACCTCGTCGGCCCGGGCGCCGCCGCGGAAGGCGAGGAGGATCGAGGCGCCCCGGCCATCGGTGGCGACCCAGTGGGGAGTCTCCGGGTCGAGGAGGACCCGGGTCTCCCCGCGGCGCAGCTCGACGATCTCGCGCGGGGCGTGGAGCACGGGTTCGCGGGGGATCTCCGGCGAGGCGTTCGCCGGGCGGACGATCGGTTCGCTCGACATCTCTGGCACCCTCCGGGTTCGCGGATGAAGCCGGTCTGGCTTACCAGAAGGTTAGCACGGGCCCGCCGGGGACGCAGCCGGCGCCGCCCGGGCGGAAGCGCCCGCCGGGCGCAGGGTTTCGTGGCATGCTGGGCGCCATGCGCACGGGCGGCACGGTGCGGCGAATCCTGCTGGCGGGGCTCCTCCTGGTCCTGCCGGGGCTCCCGTCGCCCTCCCGGGCGGGGGAACGGCCCCTCCGCGCGGTGCCCCGGGCCGCCGGGGCCGTCCGGGTGGACGGACGGCTCGACGAGGAGGCCTGGCGGCACGCCCTCGCGATCCCCCTCCCGTACGAGGTCTGGCCGGGGGAGAACCGGCCGGCGGACGTGGAGACGACCTGTCTCGTCACCTGGGACGAGCACCATCTCTACGTGGCGTTCCGGGCGGAGGACGATCCCCGGTTGGTCCGTGCGCACCTCTCGGACCGGGACCGGGCGTTCCGGGACGACCTGGTCGGGTTCGTCGTCGACCCGTTCGACGACGCCCGGCGGGGGTTCGCGTTCCTCGTCAACCCGGTCGGCGTCCAGTCGGACTGCGTCGTCACCGACTCCGGGGCCGGTGGCTTCCGCGGAAACCTGACCGGCGCTCCCGGGGAGGACTGGTCATGGGACGCGATCTGGGATGCCGCGGCCCGCATCGGCCCCTCCGGCTGGACCGCCGAGATCGCCGTCCCCCTGGACTCGCTCCGGTTTCCCCGGACCGGAGACGTGCAGACCTGGGGGTTCACCTGTTTCCGTTCCCGGCCCCGAACCGTGCGGAAGAGCTACTACCCGGTCCCGATCGACCGGGATCGTTCCTGCTGGCTCTGCCAGGTGCCCCGCATCACCGGGATGACCGGCATCCGGCCGGGCCGGGACGTGGAACTCGATCCCACCCTGACGTGGGGACGCTCCGAGGCTCGCGACCCGTTTCCGGGCGGCGGGTTCACGACCACCGCGGAGGAGACCGACCTCGGCCTCTCCGCCCGCTGGGGCGTCACGCCGAACGTCAGCCTGGACCTCGCCGTGAACCCGGACTTCTCCCAGGTGGAGGCGGATGCCGTCGTCCTCGACGTCAACCGCACGTTCACGATCTTCTACCCGGAGAAACGCCCCTTCTTCCTCGAGGGGGCCGACTTCTTCCGGACGCCGTACCGGGCGGTCCACACCCGGCAGGTGGTCGACCCTTCCGTGGGGGTCAAGCTGACCGGGAAGGAGGGACCGAACGCCGGGGGCGTCTACGTCGCCCGGGACCGGGTGACCCACCTGGTGTTCCCCGCCAGCCAGTGGTCCGGCAGCACGACCCTCGACCGATCGAACACCACGGGCGTGCTGCGGTGGCGGCGGGACGTGGGCGAGACCTCGACCCTCGGCGTGCTGCTGACCGACCGGGAAGGGGAGGACGGCTACCTGAACCGGGTCTACGGGGTGGACGGCACGCTGCGGCTCGACGCGACCAACGCGGTGATCTTCCAGTTCCTCCGGTCCGACACCAGGTACCCCGGGGACGTGGCGGAGGAGTTCGATCAGCCGGAGGGTCTCTTCCACGGCAAGGCCCTCTCCGTCAACGTCAACCACCGGGACAACACCTGGG
>JAMOQA010000300.1 GCA_027064265.1 Acidobacteriota bacterium | reverse complement strand
CCGCGTCATCCTTCCGGGCGGCGAGCCAGGCGAGGAACGCCGGGAGGTCCGGGTCGTCCCGCCCGACGTGGGGGTCGGCGGCGAGGACCAGGTCCCGGGACCGGGCCGCGGCGCTCATTCCTCCGCCCCCGCCTCCATCCGGGCGACGGTCTCCCGGTGGAACGCGGCGAAGGTCCCGGCGGCGATCGCCTCCCGCGCCCGGCGCAGGAGGTCGAGGTAGAACCACAGGTTGTGGATCGTCCCGGCCCGGGGGCCGAGCATCTCGCCGGAAACGTACAGGTGCCGGAGCCAGGCCCGGGAGAAGGTCCGGCAGACCGGGCAGCCGCACTCCGGGTCGGGCGGACGGGGGTCCTCCCGGAAGCGGGCGTTGCGCATGTTGAGGACGCCCCGGGAGGTGAACAGCTGCGCGGTCCGCCCGTGCCGGGTCGGCAGCACGCAGTCGAACATGTCGAAGCCGGCGGCGATCGCGTGGAGCAGGTCCTCCGGCCGGCCGATCCCCATCAGGTAGCGGGGCCGGTTCGCGGGGAGGCGCGGGCCGAAGGTCGCCACGACCCGGTAGACCTCGTCCCTTCCCTCCCCCACCGCCACCCCGCCGAGAGCGATCCCGTCCAGGTCGTGCTCGACGGTCGCGGCGAGGCTCTCCTCCCGGAGGTCGTCGAAGATTCCCCCCTGGACGATGCCGAACAGGGCGGCGGTGGGATCCGTGCGGGCGGCGACGTTCCGCGGCAGCCACGCCAGGGTGCGGCGCATCGCCCGGGCCGCCTCCTCCCGGTCGGTGGGGGCGCCGGTGCAGTCGTCGAGGGGCATCATGATGTCCGACCCGAGGGCCTCCTGGATGCGGATCGAGGTCTCGGGATCGAGCCGCCGGGGCTTCCCCTCCACGTGGTCGAGGAAGGTGACGCCGTCGTCGTCGATCGAGCGGCGTCGCGCGAGGGAGAAGACCTGGTAGCCCCCGGAGTCGGTCAGGATCGGACCCGTCCAGCCGGAGCAGCGGTGCAGCCCGCCCAGCCGCCGGACCAGCTCCTCCCCCGGGCGCACGTGCAGGTGGTAGGTGTTGGCGAGGACGATCTCCGCGCCGAGTTCCCGGACCTCCCCGGGCATCAGCCCCTTGACCGAGCCGGCGGTGCCGACCGGCATGAAGGCCGGGGTGCGCACCTCCCCGCGCCGGGTGACGAGGACCCCGGCCCGGGCCTCCCCGTCCCGGGCGGCGACGGTGAACCGGAGAGCGTTCCCGTTCACGGGGCGTCCTCCTCCGCCCGGTGGACCAGCATCGCGTCCCCGTACGAGTAGAACCGGTACCCCGCCTCGACCGCGTACCGGTAGGCGGCGAGCACCCGCTCCCGCCCGGCGAACGCGGCAACCAGCATCAGCAGGGTCGAGCGGGGCAGGTGGAAGTTGGTCAGCAGCACGTCGACGAACCGGAACCGGTACCCGGGCGCGATGAAGAGGTCGGTGCTCCCGCCCCCGGGCTCCGGCGCGCCTCCCGCCGGCCCGGGCCGGGACTCGAGGGCGCGGGTGACCGTGGTGCCGACGGCGACCACCCGTCCCCCCGCCGCCCGGGTCTCCGCGATCGCCCGGGCCGTCGCCTCGGGCACCTCGAACCGCTCCTCGTGGAGGCGGATCTCCTCGAGGGTCTCCACCCGCACCGGGCGGAACGTCCCCTCCCCCACGTGGAGGGTGACCCGCGCGGTGCGGACGCCCCGCTCCTCGAGGCGCGCGAGGAGTTCCGGCGTGAAGTGGAGCCCGGCGGTCGGGGCGGCGAGCGCCCCCTCCTCGCGGGCGAAGACGGTCTGGTAGCGGTCCCGGTCCGCGGCAAGGCGCGGGTCCCCGGGATCGCGCCGGATGTAGGGCGGCAGGGGCGGCTCCCCGTGGCGGTCGAGCAGCTCCCGGACCGTCCCGGGGCCGGTCACCTCGACCCGCGCCTCCCCGCCGGGCCCGGGGCCGAGGACGACCCGGGCGCGCCAGCCGCCGGGGAGCTCGACCTCGCTCCCCTCCCGGGGCGCCCGGGACGCCCCGAGCAGGACCCGCCAGGTCTCGCGGGTGGCGTCCCCGGCGGTCTCCGCCGCGAGGCGCTCGGTGAAGAAGAGCTCCACCCGGCCCCCGGTCGGCTTGCGCCCGTGGACCCGGGCCGGGATCACCCGGGTGTCGTTGACGACGAGCAGGTCCCCGGGCCGCAGCAGGTCGGGCAGGTCCCGCACGTGCCGGTCGAGCCGCTCCTGCTCCGCGCCGGGACGCAGCACGAGCAGGCGGGCCGCGTCCCGCGGCTCCACCGCCTCCTGCGCGATCCGCCCCGGCGGCAGCTCGTAGTCGTAGAGGTCCACCCGCATCGTCGTCACGCGCGTA
>JAMOQA010000299.1 GCA_027064265.1 Acidobacteriota bacterium | reverse complement strand
CCGCCCCCCGCGGCGGATGGTCCGAGGGTCGTCGTCGCGGGCCGAGCCGAGGGACCGATCCGGATCGACGGGAAGCTGGACGAGCCCGACTGGCAGCGGGCCGGCGTGATCCCGGACCTGGTCCAGCAGGAGCCGCACCCGGGGGAACCGACCCCCTACCACACCGAGGTCCGGGTGCTGGTCGACGAGCGGAACCTCTACTTCGGGATCGTCTGCCGGGACCCGGAGCCGGGCCGGATCGCGATCCACACGATGCAGCGGGACGGGAACATGTGGGGGGACGACACGGTGATGATCGTGCTCTCCACCCTCGGTGACCGGCGGCGCGGCTACGCCTTCCGGGTCAACGCGGCGGGCGCCCGGCTCGACGGGCTGATCTCCGGCCCGGAGGACTTCTCGACCGACTGGGACGGCATCTGGGACGCCCGGGCCCGGATCACCCCCGACGGGTGGGTCGCGGAGATCCGCATCCCGGCGCAGACGCTCCGCTTCACGCCGGGGGCGGACGCCTGGGAGTTCAACGTTGAGCGGTACGTCTCCCGCGACCGGACGACCCTGCGCTGGGCGGGGACCAGTCTCGACTCGTTCATCAACGACTTCCGGCGGGCGGGCAGGCTCGCGGGCGTCGGCGGCCTGCGCCAGGGCAGGGGCCTCTCGATCAGCCCCTACGGGCTCGTCCGCTACCACCGGGTGCGCGGCGCGGACGACGAGGCCACCCAGGGAGACGGCGGGCTCGACGTCACCTGGAACGTGACGCCCGAGATGACCGCGGTCTTCACGGTCAACACCGACTTCGCGGAGACCGAGGTCGACACCCGGCAGGTCAACCTGACGCGTTTCCCGCTCTTCTTCCCCGAGAAGCGGGCGTTCTTCCTCGAGGGATCGAACCTCTTCGGGTTCGGAGCCGGGCTGGGGGCCGACTTCATCCCGTTCTTCTCGCGCCGGGTCGGGCTCTACCGGGGCCACCAGGTGCCGATCGACGCGGGGCTCAAGCTGCTCGGCCAGGCCGGCCGGTGGGGGGTCGCCCTGCTCGACGTGCAGACCGGCGACGCCCCGGGCGCCGAGGCGACGAACCTCTTCGCCGGGCGGGTCACCTACGACGTGGACGAACACCTGACCGTCGGCGCGATCTCGACCAATGGCGACCCGGACGGCGTCCACGACAACGCCCTCTACGGGGCCGACGTGAGCTGGCAGACCTCGACCTTCCGGGGCGACAAGAACTTCTCGGTGGGGGCGTGGACGGCGACGACCCGCGGCGACGTGCCCGAGGGGGACCGCTCCGGCTGGGGCCTCAAGGTCGACTACCCGAACGACCTCTGGGACGTGTTCTTCATCTACAAGCAGTTCGGAGAGGCGATGGACCCGGCCCTCGGGTTCCTGCCGCGGCCGGGGACGCGCTGGTTCCAGGGGGGCGGCGCCTACCAGCCGCGGCCGCCGGACGGGAGCCTCTTCGACTGGGTGCGGCAGTTCTACTTCGAGTTCTACGTGACGGTCGTGAAGGACCTGCACGGGTCCGGGGACACCCAGTCCTGGCGGGTCTTCACCGCGCCGTTCAACGCCGCGACCGAGGGGGGCGAGCACCTCGAGGCGAACTGGGTGCCCCAGTACGAGCGGATCGACGAGCCGTTCGAGATCGCGCCCGGGGTGGTGATCCCTCCCGGCGAGTACCACATGACCCGCTACCGGGTCGAGGCGCAGTCCTCGCGCCACCGGCCGGCGCGCGTGGGGGCGACGATCTGGTTCGGGGAGTTCTACGACGGGCACCTCACCCAGTACGAGGGGTTCGTCACCTGGACCGACCCGCGGGGGCACCTCTCCCTCTCTCTCGAGGGGGAAACCGACGTGGGGCACCTGCCGTGGGGGAACTTCATCCAGCGGCTGTGGCAGCTGAAGGCGGTGTGGGCCTTCACGCCGGACGTCGTGCTCTCGAGCTACTTCCAGTACGACAGCGAGTCGCGGAACCTCGGGATGAACACGCGGCTCCGGTGGACGATCCGGCCGGGGAACGACCTGTACGTCGTGTGGAACCGGGACTGGCTGCGCCCGTTCGACGAGGATGCCGGGCGGGACGTGGGCGCGTTCGCGTTCCGGCCGCTCGACGACCAGGTCGTCGTCAAGCTCCGCTGGACGTTCCGGCCGTAGGGCGGCCCTTCGGGCCGCACCGGGCGCAGCACGCTGCGCCCCTACGCGTGTTCGAGACGCGTTCGTACCGTCGTTCCGCGGAACGTGAGGCGTAGGGGTCGAGCGTGCGAGGGCCCACCGCGCGAAGCCCGGCCATGGGCGGCGCTCCGCGACGCGACGGGCGCAGCACGCTGCGCCCCTTCTATGAGAAGGCCGGGTTTG
>JAMOQA010000298.1 GCA_027064265.1 Acidobacteriota bacterium | reverse complement strand
CCGTCGTCCACCGGGACCCAGTGGGGCGATCCCCTGTACTCCGGGGACTCGAGGGCCATCTCCGGGGTGTCGGCCGAGACGTCGTAGAGCAGGGTCCTCCAGCCGTGCCAGGTCCACATCCACCACGCGACCCGCTCCTCCGAGCCCGCGCCGAAGGGCGTTCCTCCACCGAAGTAGAACCAGGTCGGGACGACGTCGGTGGCGTCGCCGAGGAACTCGCCGGTCGCCGCGTCGAGCAGGGCGACGCTCACGCCCCAGGCGGGCACCAGGGTCGCGATCGCCCTTCCGTCGCGCACGAACGCCGGGTGGCCGCCGACGTCGTTCCGCGTCCAGAGCACGGCGGGAGCGGCGGGGACGGAAACGTCGACCATCGCCATGCCCGCCGGCATCCCCCAGGCGGTGTTGCCCCAGGTGAGCAGCCGCGTGCCGTCCGGCGAGAACGCGGCGTACCAGGTGGAGACGTCCAGGGTCACGGCCGGGCCCGCCGTCCCGTCCGGCAGCACGAACTGGACGCCGCCGTCGTAGACGATCGCGGCGAGGCCGTCGTCGCGCACCGCCGCCCCGCGGGCGCCCGCGTCCGGGTTCGGCGCGAACGGGAACGCCCCCCGCCACGCGGGAGCGCCGTTCTCGTCCAGGTCGAACACCTCGGCGAGCCCGTACGGCCGGGGCAGCACGAGCCGCCGCCCGCCGGCGGCCAGGTTCCACCAGGCGCCGACGGGCTCCGCCTCGTGGATCCCTTCCCACCCGGTGACCCGGCCGGTGGCCGTGTCGATCACCGCGAGGGCGTTCTCGTCCGGGTGCCAGGCGACGAGCCACCGGCCGCCCAGCGTGGCGAAGGCGGCCTCCTCGCCGGTCGGCTCGACGAGGACCCGGTGGGCGTCCTCGCGGGGGTTCGCCGGGTCGGCCCAGTCGATCGACGCCTGGGCGTGGAGGCCCGGCACCGCTCCCTCCGCGGGAGAACGGCGCAGGCTGACGACGACGCGCCTTCCTCCCCGGGCCGGCTCACGGAGCAGGAAGCCGCCGGGGCACTCCCCCTCGGGGGCCCGCCAGTGGCCGAGGCGCTCGAGGGTCCGGACGTCGAGCGCCACGGCGCCCGGCGCCGCCCGATCGAGGCCGAAGGCGACCGGCTCGTCCCGCGAGACCACCCAGGGAGCACCGGGGCAGCGGCCGTCGGCATCGCACGTCCCGAGGTCGGCCTCGGCGAGGAGCTCGGGGCTCGCGGGATCGGCGAGGGACCAGGAGGCGGCCTGCCCGCCCGCGAAGAACACCAGGTAGCGCCCGGCGGGGGTGTCGGAGAGCAGCACCTGGCTGCCGGCGGGACCCTCGACCCGGGAGATCTCCTCGTACGTGGAGAGGTCGATCACGTGGACCACGGTCGGCTGGCCCGAGGCGCTCTCGACCCACGCGGCGAACGACCCGTCACCGGCGAGGAACCAGGTCACGATCTCCTCGACCGGGGAGGCTCCCGAGCGCAGCAGCACCGGGACCTGCGGGTCGGCGAGGTCCCACAGGTCGAGCCGCCAGCCGTCGTCGGGAGGCAGCAGCCGGACCTGGTCGAGGAGCAGGCGGTGGTCCCGCGGGCCGGCCAGCGCCCAGGCGCGCCGCCAGGCCCGGGGGAAGTCGTGCCGCGCGTGGTTCCCCATGTAGTAGAGGCGCAGGCCGGAGGAGTTGTGCAGCAGCACCGAGCTGCCGTCGCCCACGGCGCTCACCCGGGTCCCGCTCGGGAACCCCTCGAGGCTCGGCCGCACGCCCGGGATGCCGCCGACGTCGAAGACGCGCACCTCGCTCGAGGCGCTGCTCGAGACGACCAGGAGCGGCGGCGTCTCGGGAGGCTGCACGAAGGCCCAGCTCGACGGGGTGAACGGGTTGTCCTCCCCGTCCCGGCGGTACGGGATCGTCCGGCGGAACTCCAGGGTGACGGGATCGGTCTCGACGAAGACCGGGGCGCGGGACTGGTGCCGGAGCCACGACCAGCCACCCCCGTCGCCCAGCAGCTCGATCCAGGCCGGCCACGGCAGGGCGAAGCGACCGGTCTCGAGGAGCGCCGGGACCGGCTCGGCGGGCATCTCCTCGAGGAGCGTCCCGGCCGCCTCCCGGGCATGGGCCTCCGGGTCGAAGGGCGGGGCCTCGTCGGGCCGCTCGCCGGCGGCCGCGGCGAGGGCGCCGGGCGCGCCGGCCGCCAGGGCCGCGAGGAGCGTCGCCACGAGGGCGACGAGCGGAATCCACGGGAAGACACGGGTCGCGGGACGATTCAGACGGTGCTGGCGCATGGCTCGACCTCCCCTCTCCCGGGGAGGCCGGTCTCCCCCCCGGCACCCGGAACCTACGCTGAAGGCCTTGCCTCGACAACAGT
>JAMOQA010000297.1 GCA_027064265.1 Acidobacteriota bacterium | reverse complement strand
GAACTTCTCCGCCCGGACCGCGTCCTCGCACTCCCGGCGGACTTCCTCGAAGGGCGCGACCTTCTCGTCCACCCGGTCCTCGAGCAGCAGGATGTGCCAGCCATCGCCGGTCTCCACCGGGTCCGAGACCTCCCCGGGTTTCATCGCGAGCAGCACCCGGGCGATCTCGGGCCTGAGGTCCCGGGGGTCGATCGGGCCGATCCGGCCGAGGACCGCCTTCGAGGCCGCCTCCGAGTACTGCTGGACCAGTTTGCCGAAGTCGGATCCTTCCTGGCGCGCCTCGGCGACGATCTTCTCCGCCTCGGTGCGCCGGCGCTCCCGCTCGGCGGGGGTCTTCGCTTCCAGCACGATCTCCCGGAAAGTCACCGAGCCCGGCGTGCGCCAGCGGTCCCTGTGTTCCTCGTAGTACTTCCGCGCCTCCTCCTCCGTGACGGAGAGGGTCCGGCGCACCTGCATGTCGACCACGTAGTCCGGCGCCGCCGACATCACGAGGCGATCGGCCAGGTCCTCGCGGGTCATTCCATACGGCTCGAGGAACTTCTCCAGTTCCTCGTCCGTCCTGATCTCGTTCCGCTTCATGAACCGCTTGACCAGGTCCTTCCGGATCTCGTCCATGTTGTAGAGGCGCTCGGCCTCCTCGACGAGCAGGCGATTGTCGATCAGCCGCAGGAGCGCCTGCTTGCGAACCTGGTCCGCCAGCTGGCTCAACTCCTCGGGCGAAAGCTTCCGGGACTGGATCATCGCCTGGAGCTGCTGCTGCTCCAGGTCCCGCAGCTCCGAGAGGGTGATGATGTCGTCGTTCACCCAGGCGACGATGTCCTCGACGATCTCTTCTCCCGGGCGCGGCCCGTTCACGGGCGCCTTTCCCGGGGCGTTGCCCGGAGCAACCGCCAGGGCGATCCCGAGCACCAGCATGAGGGCCGTCATCGTTCCTCCTCGTCCCCCTCGGCCAGCCGCGGTGGACGGATCCCTTCTTCCCGGGCGAGGCTCCGCACGGTCTCCTGGACCAGGTGCTCGAGCTTCTCCCGGAAGAGCCGGTCTTCGATCTCCCGCCGTTCCCGGGCCCGGTCCGGGTCCGGATCGCGGTTCCTCGCCTCGAGCTCGAACAGGTAGTATGCCCCGTCGAACGCCACCGGGCGCGAGACCCCTCCCACCGGCAACCGTGCCAGCACGTCGGCCACCTTCGGCGGCAGAAGGTCCACGTCCCGCTGCTGGAGGCCGCCCCGGTCCGGGGCGGTCGACACCTCGCGGGCGACCTCGTCGAACGGTTCCTTCTTCCGGACCACCCGGTGCCACGCCTCCCGGGCAGCCTTCTCGTCCTCGAGGCGGATCTGCCGGAAGACCACGTAGTGCCGTCCCCGGGACCGTTTCCGCGCGGGAAGGGCGGCCTCGACCTCCTCGGGGGTGACCTCGACCCGCGGGGCCAGGACCCGCTCCACGTAGAGACGGGCGAGCAGCATGCGCCGCGCTTCCCGTTCACCGTCCGCGGGGTCGATCCCGGGGGCGACGTCGGCCATGAACTCCCGGAAGTGACCGATCTCGGACTCCGGGGGCACGATTCCCTCCCGCTCCGCCGCCCGCGCCAGCAGGACCTCGGCCAGAAACTCCTCCCAGAGCCGGTCGAGGGCCGCCGGGTCCACCTCGGCGGGGTCGAGCCCGCGCGCCACCACGAACCGCCGGAACTCGGCCTCGGTCAGCGCCCGGTCACCGACCCGGGCGACGCGCACCCGCCCCGCGGGCCGCGCCTCCCGGTCCCGGCGGCAGCCGGGCAGGAGGGCGAAGAGGACGGCCAGGCAGCAGGCTCCCGCCACGATCGCACGTCGCATCGTCGTCTCCCGGAGATCCGTCACGAGGCCATCTTCCGCAGGGCCAGGGAGGCCGCGGCCACCCGGTCCATCCGCGGGTCCATCACCCGGACCCGGACCACGCCGGCCGGGCTGAGGCGGACGTCCGGGTCCTCCTGGACCAGCCGGACGATCCGCTCGGGCGCCACCTTCGGGTGCTCACCGTACCGCACGGCGACGGCGTCGCCCAGCCAGTCGATCGCCACCGCCCCCTGGGCCGCGGCCATGAGCCGCAGCGTCGCCACCCGGAACAGGTTTCGCACCGGCTCCGGTGGCCGGCCGAACCGGTCCCGCACCTCGTCCTCGAGGTCCCTCACCTCCTCTTCCGTCGCCGCCCGGGAAAGCCGCTTGTAGACCTCGAGCCGGTGGCCGGGCTCGGGAACATAGTCCTCCGGCAGGAACGCCTCGATCCCCAGGTTGATCGCCACCGGCTCCGGCTCTTCCCCGGGAGGCTCGCCCCGCAGCTTCCGCACGGCCTCCTCCAGCAGGCGCGCGTACATCTCGAAGCCG
>JAMOQA010000296.1 GCA_027064265.1 Acidobacteriota bacterium | reverse complement strand
GACCTGGCCCTCGTGCGCCGGCGGGCCTGGGAGATCGTCACCGGTGTCCCGGTCCGCGTGGCGCCCGGGGCGATGGTGGCGACGAGCCGGGGCGACCTCCCCCGGTGCGCGCGGCTCCTCGATGGACTGGTTCTCGGTGCCGCCCGGGCGGCGGAGCGCCGAAAAGGCGACGTGCGGGTGTCGATCCGCGCGGACGAGCGGAACGGCACGGCCGGGAGGGCCGTGCTGGAGATCGTGCCCCGCGGCCCGGCCGGGGCGGGAGAGGCCTGCCGGGAGCTGGCGGAGGAACTCGGGCTTCGGCTGTCCGTGGAGGACGCCGGGTTCGCGATCTCGCTTCCGCGCGAACCTTCCGGGGTCTCCGAGGAACCGTCATCGCCCCCCGCCGTGCTCGTCGTCGCGCCGGCCGGGGGACCGGGGGACGCGGCCCTTGCCTTCTGCAGGGAACGGCATGCCCGGGTCGCCCGGGCAGGCTCGGCGGGCGAGATGCGGGAACTCCTCGCGGCCGGGTGCCGCTACGACCTCGCGTTCCTGGCCCTTTCCGGGGAGGGGCTCGCCGAGGAGCTCCGGGGGGCGCTTCCGCGGGTCGCCCTCGTCGGTCTCGGGGACGCGCCCCCGGAAGACGTGCTCGCCCTCCTCGAGGCGCACGGACTCGGCTGGCTCGCGGCGCCGGCCCGCCCGGAGGACCTCGCCGCGGCGTGGCGCCTCGCGGCGGCCCTCGCCTGATCCAGCGGCCGTGGCGCCGCTGCGCGGCACCCGGGCGCAGCAAGCTGCGCCCTTACGGGAATCCGCGAGACGCTCAAGGCGTAGGGGTCGAGCGTGCGAGGGCCCACCGGGCGAAGCCCGGCCATGGTTGGCGCCGCTTCGCGGCGCACGGGCGCAGCACGCTGCGCCCCTACGGTTTTTCTTTCACGGTGATGCGGAGGTCGATCGGGGCGAGGGGACGGCCCGACCCGTCCTTGCGGACCGGGACCCTGGCGAGCTGGAGCAGCGCCTCGAGCCCCTCGGTCACCTGCCCGATCGCGGTCACCTTCCCCTGCCAGTCCGGCCGCGGCTCGAGGAGGATCCCGAGGTTCGGCGTGTTGCCGTCGCGGAACGTCCTGCCCGCGGGCTGAACGATCACCGTGCCGGCGAGGAGCTGGAGGGAAGTCTCCTCGCCGGGGAAGCGGAACCGCGGGTCGCCATGGCCGACCAGGGCCAGCATCCCCTTGCGAACCCGGAGCTGGCGGGCGGTGTCGCCATAGCCGCCGGCCCGCGCGAGGCTGACCACGTTGTGGACCGCCTCGGGGGCATCCTTCGTGAAGAGCTCGATCGTCACCGGCCCGGCGGGGGTCGCGAGGTGGAGCTCGTACTTCTTCGCCGGGTCGAAGGCCGGGATCACCTGGAAGGCGGTCTCCACCGGCGGGACTCCCTCCGGCCGGAAGGCCAGGGTGTAGCGCCCGGGCTTCTCGAGGACGGGGAAGAGGAGGGCCGCGTCGAAGGTGAACCCGACGAAGCCGCCCGGCCCGAGGGAGGTGGTCTTCGCCGCGCCGAACTTCGCCGCTCCCTCGGGGACGAGTTCCTTGCCGTCGGCCGTCACGAGGCGCAGGGCCGCGGGCAGGTTGGCGGCGTCGGAGATCTTCGCCCACTCGGCGGAGCGGTTGACGAGGGTTGCCTCGCCCCGGATCACCTGGCCCAGCTCGTAGACCGCCTGGCCCAGCTGGAGCGTGGCGGTGACGGCGGGAGCGGTCTTCGCGGCCGCGGTGGCGACCCTGTCGGCGTCCTTCTTCCGGTCCTTCCGCCTGGCGGGGGTGGCCGGAACGAGGGCGAGGGCGAGGACGAGAACCATCAGGGTGGGCAGCAGGCGCTTCATCGGAAAGACCTCCTCGGACCGGACGGTCCCGGGGCATCGTAGCCTCTTCGCCGGGGCGTCGCCGCCTCGGCGGGGGCCCGGGAGAAGGTACCGCGGGGCGGCGTCCGCGCCAGCACCAGCGTCGTCACCAGCAGCGCGCCGGCTTCCCGCAGCGAGCGAACCGCCTCGCGGAGCGTCGCTCCCGTGGTCGACACGTCATCGACGACCAGGATCGAACGACCGCGGACGTTTCCACCCCGCGCCACGAAGGCGCCGACCAGGGCGGTCTCCCGGGCGGCCCGGTCCGGGGCCGACGCCTGGGAGGGGGTCGGCCGGACCTTCGCGAGGAGGTCCCCGTCGAAAGGGCTGCCGAGATGGCGGGCCACGCGGCGGGCCAGCAGGCGGGGGACGTGGCCCCTCGCCCGGGAACGGGCCGGGTCCGGGGGTACCGGGGCCACCGCGTCGGGGAGGGGGAGCCCGGCGAGCATGTGCGCCCGGACCATTCGCTCGGCGAGGGGCGCGGCCAGGC
>JAMOQA010000295.1 GCA_027064265.1 Acidobacteriota bacterium | reverse complement strand
TCCCGAGGCGGCGGCGATCCTCCACGACGCCTGGACCCGCTCGATCTACGCGGCCGCCATCGCCGCTCTCCTGTCCGACCGTTTCTTCATCCCGCGGGAAGAGGGCCTGATCGCGGGGCTCCTCCACGCCGCCGGCGTGCCGATCCTGCTCCAGCTGATCGAGGACCTGGTGGAGCGGAACGAGATCGAGCGCCCGGATCCCGCCGACCTGCGGGGGATCCTCGAGACCCTGTCCCCCGAGGCGGGCGTGCGCCTGCTGGAAGCCTGGGACATCCCGGGGCAGGTCGTCGCCGCGATCGCTCACCAGCGGGATCCCGCCGGGGCCGACGAGGTCCACCGTCATCGCGCGGCGATGGTCGCCCTCGCCGCCACCGGCGGTGCCGGGTTCCTCGAGGGAAAGCAGCCCTACGAGATGGTCGACGAACTGCTCGACCACCCGGCCAACGATCTGCTCGGCCTCGACCAGCTGACCATCGGCGCCCTGCTCGAGAACGCCCTCGAGCACGGCCGGGAGATGGCGCGGGCCTTCTCGTCCTGAATCGCTCCGGCTCAAGACCGCCCGAAGTCGTCCGAAGAGCCGGGGGGAGGTCCCCGGGCGGGACCGGTGCGCACCGGGCAACCCCGGGCGCGCTCCCGCAAGGAGGAGAGCCAGCATGCGCAAGCCCCGAGGCTACACGCTCACCGAGATCATCGTCGCCGTCGCCGTGATCGCCATCCTGGCGGCCGCGATGACCCCGCTCATCTTCAAGCAGATCGAGCGCTCCCGGGCCGCACGCGCCAGGGAAGACCTCGACGTCGTCAGGGCGGCCTTCACCCAGTACTACGCCGACACCCAGTACTGGCCCTGCCACTGGGACGCCGCGACGAGCAACAACCGCCACGGGGACTTCACCACGTTCCGGTGCCTGTACGAGGACGACGGCCTGAACGGGTGGGACGGTCCCTACCTCAACGAGTCCGCGGGCAAGGTGAACGGGCACTACCGGGCCGCGGCCCGGCAGAACGGCGAGTGGACCGGTGTCGTCGACCCCTGGGGGCGGCCCTACAGGGTCTTCGAGGCGAACGTGGCGACGACGGGCGCGGAGAAGGGAACGATCGTCCTCTACTCCCGCGGCAAGAACGGGCGCGTCGACACGGCCGACGAGGACCTTCTCGCGGGGAAGGCCAGCGGGGACGACATCGTGCTCCTGGTCTCGCGGAAGGCGACCGACGACTGATCGCCGGGACGGCGGGGAGATCCGGATGGCGATCCTGAGGTTCGGCGAGCGGCTCGTCCGCGCCGGGGTGATCACCCCGGAACAGCTCGAGACCCTCCTCGAGGAACAGCGGGCGACCGACGCGTCGCTGGGCGAACTCGCCGTGCGGCTCGGGTTCGCCACGCCCGAGCAGATCGCCGAGGTGCTGGCCGAGATGACCGGCCTGCCCTACGAGTCCCTCGCCCGCCGTCGTCCCGACCCCGCCCTCGCCGACCTCGTCGACGAGGAGTTCGCCCGCCAGCGGCAGCTCGTCCCCGTCGCGCGGGACGGGAACCGGCTGACCGTCGCCCTCGCCAATCCCCTCGACGTCGTTGCCATCGACACGATCCGCGAACGCACGGGGCTCGACGTGGAAGCCGTCGTCTCGTCGGAACGGGAGATCCGGGCGTTCCAGGACGAGCTGTACGGCCGGCCGGACGATGGCGACCGCTTCCACGAGCTGGTGGAAGCCGCCCGGCGCGCCGTCGTCGAGCGGGACGAGCGGGGCGGGCGGGAACTCGGCCCGGTGCGCGAACTGGTCGAGGAACTCCTCCGCGAAGCGATCCGCCGCCGGGCGACGGACGTTCACGTGGAGCCGGAGGAACACGGCGTTCGCGTGCGCTACCGGGTCGACGGCATGCTCGTCCCGGCGGTCACGCTGCCCCCGGACCTGCGGGCGACGGTCACCGCCCGGCTCAAGATCCTCGCCGACCTGGACATCTCGGAGTCCCGCCTGCCCCAGGACGGCCGGATCCGCATGGAACTCGAGGGACGCAAGATCGATCTTCGCGTCTCGACCATTCCCTGCTTGCACGGGGAGAACGTCGTTCTGCGCCTCCTGGACAAGGCGAACGTGGTCAAGGGGCTCGACCGGCTGGGCATGGCCGCGGACGACCTCGACCGCTTCCGGTCCCTGCTCGCCACCCAGGCGGGGATGATCCTGGTCACCGGTCCCACCGGTTCCGGCAAGACGACCACGCTCTACTCCGCGATCGCGTCCCTGGACGCCGAGCGCTTCAAGATCGCCACCCTCGAGGACCCGGTGGAGTACGAACTGCCCCTCGTCCGCCAGTCGCAGGTGCACGAGAAGGCGGGTTTCACCTTTGCCGCGGGGCTGCGCGCCCTGC
>JAMOQA010000294.1 GCA_027064265.1 Acidobacteriota bacterium | reverse complement strand
TCCAGCACATGCGCAAGGCGCTGACCCCGGAGTTCATCAACCGCATCGACGAGGTGATCGTCTTCGAGCCGCTCAAGGACGAGGAACTGGTCGAGATCGCGAAGCTGATGATCGGGCAGCTCAACCGGACCCTGGAAGAGAAGGGGATCCGGATCGTTCCCCGGGAGGAGGTGTACCGCTGGCTGGTCGAGACCACCTGCAAGGACCGGTCGTACGGTGCCCGGCCCCTCCGGCGGGCAATCCAGCGTCACTTCGAGGACGCGATCTCCGAGAAGGTGCTGGCCGGCGAGCTGGCCGGGGCCGGAGACATCGAGGTCCTGCTCGGGCCGGGTGGCGAGCTGGTCTTCCGCAACTCCCGGGAAGAGGCGGGCAACGGGGAGGTGGTCGGCGCCCGGACCGAGGACTGACCACCGGGGCCCGCCCGGAAACCGATGCCCTGCCGCGGCCCCGCCCCCGGGCGGGGCCGCGGTGCATCGGGCCGAAGAGCCCGTGAGTGCCGCGGGCCGGGGGTCCTGCGGACGGGAGCGACCGGGGGTAGAATGCCGCGAACGTGTCCCGGCCCCGGGCGAGCCCCGGGGTCTTCGCGGAAGGAGTCGCCGATGACTGCCAGGAAGCTCGTCATTCCCGTCCTCGCGTTCGCACTCGCCTGCGGCGTCCTCGCCGGCCTCCCGGCCCGGGCCCAGGCGCTCAAGATCGGCGTGTTCGATGCCCAGCGGATCTCGGAGGAGACCGCGGAGGGGGCGAAGATCAAGGCCCGCCTGCGGAAGATCCAGGAGGACAAGCAGGCCGAGCTCAAGCAGATGCAGGAGGAGCTGCAGAAGCTGCAGCAGGAGTTCGTCGCCACGGCCGCGAGCCTCTCCGAGGAGAAGCGGAAGCAGCTGGGGATCAGGATCCAGCGCAAGCAGATCGAGCTGGAGGCCGCCCAGAAGTCCGCCAACCAGGAGCTCCAGATGGAGGTCGAACAGGCCCAGGCGGAATGGCAACAGCGGGTGCTCCGGGCGGTCCAGGAATACGGCAAGGCGAACGGCTACACCCTGATCCTGCCGGTGGAGGTGATCGGGTATGCCGCGCCCACCGTCGACATCACCGACGAACTGATCCGCGCCATCGACAACCCGGGCGGGACGAACCCGCAGGCCGCCGGCGGGAAGTGATCCCCCGCGTTCCCCGTCCCCGGGCGCTCCGCGAGCTGGCCCGTGCCCTGGGACTCCCCCTTCGCGGGGGAGGAGGCGACGCGGGCATCCGCGGGGCGGCGCCGCTCGACGCGGCGGGGCCGGGGGACCTTGCGGCCCTGTACGACCCGCGCTTCGCCGACGCGGCCCGCGCTTCCCGGGCGGGGGCCCTGATCGTGCCGGAGGAGGTGGCGGACCGGTTCCCGGATCGGCCGGTGCTCCCGTCGCGGGCGCCGAAGGCCGACTTCGCCCGGGCGATCGAGCTCCTCTACCCGGAACCGTCCCCGGAACCCGGTGTCGACACCCGGGCCGTCCTCGGCCGGGACGTCGTCCTCGGGCACGAGGTCTCCATCGGGCCCCTGGCCCACGTCGGGGACGGGTGCCGGCTCGGGGACCGGGTCGTGATCGGCCCGGGGGCCGTGCTCCTCGAGGGGGTCGTCGTCGGGGCCGACACGCGGATCCACCCCGGCGTGATCGTCTACCCCGGCACCGAGATCGGCCGCCGCTGCCGGCTTCTCGCCGGGGCGGTGATCGGGGCCCCGGGGTTCGGCGTGGCGGTCGACGCCGAGGGCAGGACCGTTCGTCTTCCCCAGCTGGGTCGGGTCGTCCTCGAGGACGACGTGGAGATCGGGGCGAACACCACGGTCGACCGGGCGATGTTCGGCGAGACCCGGATCGGCGCGGGCACCCGTCTCGACAACCTGGTCCAGGTCGGTCACAACGTGCGGTTCGGCCGGAACGTCCTCGTCGCCGCCCAGAGCGGCTTCGCCGGTTCCAGCAGCGTCGGCGACGGGACCCTGGTCGGGGCACAGGCGGGGGTGGGGGACCACGTCCGGGTGGGCGGCCGGGCGGTGCTGGCGACCCGGTCCGGCGTGCTGAAGGACGTCGCGGACGGGGAGGCCGTCGCCGGTTTCCCGGCGATGCCCCTTGCGGCCTGGCGCCGCCTGGTCGTCATCCTGCGGCGCCTGCCGGAGACCTGGCGGCGCATCGGGGGGCGTGGCGCCGACCGGGACAAGAAGGCAAAGGGAAGGGAGGAAGCGTGAGCGAGGAGACCGTCTTCGATATCCGGAAGATCCTGGAGCTGGTGCCCCACCGGTACCCGTTCCTCCTGGTCGACCGGGTGCTGGAGCTCGAGCGGCGGAAGCGGATCGTCTGCCGCAAGTGTGTCACGATCAACGAGCCGTTCTTCCAGGGGCATTTCCCGGGGGTGCCGGTGATGCCCGGGGTGCTGATGGTCGAGGCCCTCGCCCAGGCGGCGGCGGTGCTGATCCTGCTGGAGGTGCCCGACCGGGAGAAGAAGCTGGTCTACTTCACCGGCATCGACGAGTGCCGGTTTCGCCGCGCGGTGATCCCGGGCGACGTCCTGCGCCTCGAGCTGGAGGTGTTGCACCTGAAGCCCCACGCGGCGAAGATGCGGGGCGTGGTGACCGTGGACGGGGAGGTGGCGGTCGAGGCCCGCCTCTTCTCGATCATGCGGGACCGCGAGGGCGCCTCGTCGTGATCGACTGGCTCGACGGTATCGATCCCCGCGCGGTGGTCCACGCCGACGCGAAGATCGCCGAGGGGGTCGCCGTCGGTCCCTTCGCGGTGATCGGCCCCCACGTGACCATCGGGCCGGGTTGTCGTATCGGGCCGAACGTCGTCATCGACGGTCACGTGACGATCGGGCGGGAGAACGTGTTCTACCCCGGGTGCCACGTCGGGTTTCCCCCCCAGGACCTGAAGTACGAGGGCGGACCGACGAAGGTCGTCATCGGCGACCGGAACGTTTTCCGGGAGAACTGCCAGGTTCACCGCGGGACCGAGCACGGCAACGGGGAGACCCGCATCGGAAACGACAACTACTTCATGGTTGCCTCCCATGTCGCCCACGACTGCACCGTGGGAGACCACGTGATCTTCGCCAACAACGGCACCCTGGGGGGCCACGTGGAGGTCGGCGACTGGGCGACCATCGGCGCCTACTCGGGGGTACACCAGTTCTGCCGGATCGGGCGCTACGCCTTCATCGGCGGCTACTCGGTGGTCACCCGGGACGCGCTCCCGTACTGCCTGACCGTGGGCGACCGGGCCCGGTGTTACGGCATCAACAAGATCGGGCTCCGCCGGGCCGGGTTCCCGCGCGAGACGATCGCCGCCCTCGATGCGGCGGTCCGGAAGGTCTTCCTGTCGGGGCTTTCCCGGGAAGAGGCCCTCGAGGCGGTCCTGGCGAAGTGGGGAGATCACCCGGAGGTGCGCGAGATGGTCGAGTTCGTTCGCGGAACGAGGCGCGGGGTGATCCCGATCCGCCTCGAGGCTCCCCCGGCATGAGCGGGGACCTCCGGGCGGGGGTGGTCGGCGTCGGCCACCTGGGACAGCACCACGCCCGCCTCTACGCCACCCTGGACGGGGTGCGCCTGGTCGGCGTCGTCGACGCGAACCGGGCCCGGGCCGAGGAGATCGCCGCCCGCCACGGGGCCCGGGTCTTCGACTCGGTGGAGAGCCTGGCCCGGGAAGTCGACGTCGCCTCGGTGGCCAGCCCCACGTCGGTCCACCTCGAGACCGCCCGGCCCCTGCTCGAGGCCGGCGTGGCGACCCTGGTGGAGAAGCCGATCGCCGATACCGTCGCCGCGGGCCGGGAGCTCGTCGAGCTGGCCCGGTCGCGGGGCGTGCCGCTGATGGTCGGCCACATCGAGCGGTTCCACCCGGCGGTGGCGGCGATCCGGGCCGAGCTGACCGCGCCCCGGTTCGTGGAGATCCACCGGCTCGCCCCCTTCGTGCCCCGCGCCCTCGACGTGGACGTGGTCCTCGACCTGATGGTCCACGACCTGGACCTGTGCCGGGTGCTGCTCGGCACCCTCGAGGTCGAGCACCTGGAGGCGGCCGGGGCGTCGGCCCTCACCGACACCATCGACCTCGCCTCGGTGCGGATCCGCTTCGCCGGCGGGGCCCAGGCGAACCTGACCGCCAGCCGGATCAGCTTCGAGAAGGTCCGCCGGATCCGGGTGTTCGAGCCGGGCAGCTACCTCTGGGCCGACACCGGGACGGGGGACGCCGGGCTCTTCCGGGTCCACCGGGAGGGGGGCGAGCGCCGGATCGAGCGGCGGCCCCTCGACGTGCCCCGGGAGGAGCCCCTGGCGCGGGAGATCGGGGCGTTCCTCGCCGCGGTGCGGGCCGGGGACCGGCCGCCGTGCCCGGGGGAGGACGGACTCGCCGCCCTCGAGCTGGCCCTGCGCATCCGGGACCGGATCCGGGAGGACCCCCTGGGCGCGCCGGCCCCCTGACTCGCGGGAGCCGCCGGCATGGCCGATCATGGGACGATGCACGCCCCCCGTTCGCGGCCGGCCGGGGCGACCCGCAGCCCCGCCGTCGGCACCCTCCTCGCGGACCATGCCCGGGCCGGGCACTGGCCGGGAGCCGTCTACGCCTTCGGCCCGCCGGGCCCGGAACCGCGCTGGATCGATGCCGTCGGCGACGTGTCCCTCGAACCGCGCCGGGAGCCGGCCCGGGTGGACGCTCTCTACGACGTCGCGAGCCTGACGAAGCCGCTGGTCACCGCGGCCGTCCTCCTCGTCCTGGCGGAGCGGGGAGAGATCGATCCGGAACGGCCCCTCCACGATCTCCTCCCGGAGATGCGGGGATACGCGGGGCGGACCCCGTCCTTCGTCGACCTGCTGTCCCACCGGGCGGGGGTCCCCGCCTGGGCCCCGCTGTGGGCCCTCTGCCGGGGACGGGAGGACGTCGTCGCCGCGATCGCGGCGCTCCCCCCGGCGGGCCCGGCGGGGGAGACCGTCACGTACTCCTGTCCCTCCGCGATCCTGGCGGGGATCGCCCTCGAGCGGCACGCCGGGACCTCCCTCGGCGTGCTCTTCGACCGGCTGGTGCGGGAGCCTCTCGGGCTCGGTCCCGGGGAGGCGATCCCCGGGCCGGTTCCCGGGGAGCTGCGCCCCCTGGTCGCCCCGACGGAGCGGGGCCGTCGCCGGGAGCGGGAGCTCGCCGAGGCCTGGGCCCGGGAGCGCGGGGTCTCCCTCCCGACGGACGGGCCGGTCCCGGGCCCGGACGAGCCGCTGCGGGGGGACGTCCACGACGGCAACGCGGCCCACCTGGGCGGTTTTGCCGGGAACGCCGGCCTCTTCGCCACCGCCCGGGCCGTCTTCCGCGTCGCCTCCGCCCTCGCCCTTCCCGGCGTGCTGGCGGGGGACGAGCTGCTGCGGCTCTGCCGGGAGCCCCTCGCCCGGGGTGACGGCGAGGTCCGCACCCTCGGCTTCCGGCACGCGGCGGCGGAGAATGCGCCGGGGGCCGCTCTCGGGCCCCGGGCCTTCGGACACGAGGGCTTCACCGGCACCGCGGCGTGGATCGATCCCGACCGCCCCCTCGTCGTCGTGCTCCTCGCCAACCGGGTCCACCCCCGCTGGACGGACGCGCCGGTCCAGGCCTGGCGGCGGGAGGTGTTCGGCGTCGCCGCGCGGGTCGCCGACGGGAGGGACCGGTGAGCGCCCCGCTGCCGGTCCCCTGGGAGGACCGCCGGGAGGAGACCCGGGAAACCCTCCGGCGGTTCGCCGTCACCATCCTGCTCTCGATCCTGCTCCACCTGGTGGTGCTGTTCTTCCTGGCGGGCTGGGCGCGGGCGACCCCTCCCCCGGAGGAGAAGGAGGTCTTCGTTCCCCTGGCCCTCGAGCCGCCGCCGGAACCCCCGGCGGAACGGCCCCAGCCTTCGCCGCCACCTCCCGAGGAACCGGCGCAGGAGCGGCAGGAGCAGGAGCAGGAACCGCCCAAGGGGGAGGAACCGCCGCAGGACCGATCGCTCCTCGGCTGGAACTCGGAGGGCGAGATCGAGGGGAACCCCGACCGCCCCCCGGGACCGGAGGCGCTGGTCCACGCGCCGCCGAGGCCGGGGGGAGGTCCCTCGGAGCAGGAGGGACCGGAGGTGATCCCCGACGAGGGAGAGCAGCGGGAGAACGCCGAGACGGGGGAGCCGCGGGAGGGTCCCGACGTGCCGGAGCCGGAGACGCCGGCGGAGGAGCCGCCGCCGGTCCCCGCGCCCGAGGCCGCTCCCGACGCCGAGTCGACCCCCGTCCCCGCGGAGGAACCGGCGGAAGCGGCCCCCGAGGAGCTGCCCGGAGAGCCGGCGGAGCCGGGGAAGGAGGCCCCGGAAGCGCCGGCGCCGGGAGCCACGCCCCCGGTGCGCGGCCTGCCGCCGCTGCCGCGCCGGCTCCCGGACCGCCCGGTGCCCACGCGGCCCGACCGGCCGCCCGGGCCCGGCCGGGCTCCCGACTTCGACGCCGAGATCGACGGCGGGATGTTCGGGAGCCTCCGGTTCGACAGCAAGGACTACGACTGGTCCGACTACTCGACCAAGGTCTACTTCGCCATCTACCGGGCCTGGCTGCGGGAGCTCTACGGGCGGGTCCGGCGGTTCGAGCGGGACCAGAAGCTGCGGGGCCTGCCGACACTGGACGGGGAAGTGAAGATCCACTTCGTCCTGCACCGGGACGGCTCGGTGACCGACGTGCAGGTGATCTCCCCCTCGGTCCTGCCGGCCCTCGACGATGCCTCGGCGGCCGCCCTGGTCCGGGCGGTGCTGCCACCCCTTCCGGCCGACTTCCCCCGGGACCGGGAGGGGTTGACCTTCCTGTTCGAGATCTCGGGTTTCCCCTCGGCCTACCACCTGGAGCAGCAGCTCCGGTGGCGCCGGATGAACGGGGAGTTCTGATGGGCGCCGGGCCCCGATCGGCGGTAGGATCGCGGGAGCCATGACCTTCGACGACTTCCCACTGCGGGACGATCTGCGCGCCGCCCTCCGGGAGCGGGGCTTCGTCCAGCCGACCCCGATCCAGGAGAAGGCGATTCCCGTCGCCCTCGAGGGACGCGACGTGATCGGCGTTGCCCAGACCGGCACGGGAAAGACGCTGGCCTTCCTGGTGCCGATCCTCGAGAAACTGCGGCCGAACGGGAACGTGCAGGCGATCGTCGTCTGCCCGACCCGCGAGCTCGCCCAGCAGGTGGCCGGAGTCGCCGCCGACCTGGGCGGGGCCCTCGGGGTGCGGACGGTGGTCCTCTACGGTGGAACCGCCCTCGGGGACCAGCGGCGGCAGCTCGAGGAAGGCCCGGACCTGGTGGTCGGTACGCCGGGACGCCTGATCGACTTTCTCCAGTCCGCCTGGCTCCGCCCCCGGTTCACCCGGTGGCTCGTCCTGGACGAGGCCGACCGGATGCTGGACATGGGGTTCATCGACGACATGGTGACGATCTGCTCGCGGGTGCCCCTCTCGCGGC